>JAFWZP010000067.1 GCA_017522255.1 Bacteroidales bacterium
GCTGCATCGCGAGGAAAATTCATCGGCATCGCGAGGGGATTTCTGGGTGATATACTAGCACGAAATTGATGGTATACCATCATGCCAATTACACCCTATTGTGAACAGATTGGTGATAGGGTATGAATAAAAAAGAGGTATCTAAAATATTCCACGTTTCGAACAAAAAAGTTTTATACGCTTTTTTGCTATCGTTTCGTTAACCATGCAAATTCAATAATTGCGAAACTCTCTATATATCCGGCTGAGCGGCAGGATGATTTACAATTTCGACAGGTGATGTGGCTATCTTTTTGTTGCGCCATTTGCCGTAGCGATAATAGATAATAGAAAACACAAAACCAAACAACCAACCCACCGGTATGGATATCCACACACCTATGCTACCCCACAAATGCGAAAAGAAATATGCCGTAGGTATACGGAAAAGCCACAACGAAAGAAGTGATATAAGCATAGTGGGCACGGTGTCGCCTGCACCACGAAACAAGCCTGTAAACGAAAACATAGCCGAAAACAAGAAATAAAATGGTCCACACACCAACAAATATCTATAACCTTCGGCAATAACTTCGTGATCGCTAGTAAAAAGAGACATTATATCTTTACCAAAAAGAATAAATATCAAGGATATAACAAGCGATATCATTATATTGGTTTTGATTGTAAACCTAAACGCTTTGTTTACCCTATCCATCTTGCCTGCTCCTATGTTTTGGCCTGTGAAGGTGGAGAGAGCCTGACTAAAATTC
The DNA here is from genome assembly GCA_017522255.1 of Bacteroidales bacterium. Taxonomy (GTDB): domain Bacteria; phylum Bacteroidota; class Bacteroidia; order Bacteroidales; family P3; genus HGM05376. Next base: position 753 of record JAFWZP010000067.1, read on the forward strand.
ATACCCGGCATAATGGCTATGGCATCGATACGCATCATTGAGCTATAGGCAGCCACCATAACCGTTCCAAAACCATTAACAATAGAAAGCAGAGCCATTTGTCCCAAACTAACCACCGACTGTTGCACACCGGTGGGTAGCCCTATTTTTATCATCTTGGTAAATATGTCGGCACTCCACTTCCAACCACGAAAACGTATGGCTGCATGCGAATGTTTTGCACGAAGATAGATAAGCAACGAAGAACATGCACACACTTGCGATATAACACTGGCCCATGCCGATGATACCAAGCCCCAATGCATAACACATATAAAGAAAAGACTGAGAGCTAAATTGAGAATATTGGAGCCAATGAGAAAGAAAAGCGGAGTACGCGAATCGCCCATGCCTCGAAGCAAAGCCGAAGTACCATTGAAAGCAAAACTAAATACAGTGCTGATAAGATAAACTCTAAGATATGCCACAGCACCCGGAAATACATCTGTTGGAAGATTGATAATACGGTAAATAGTTGGAGTTAGCAATATACCTAACACTGTGATAAACAAACCCGACACTAAGATAAAGAAATATGTGGTATCGATACTTTTGCGTAGATTGGCACTATCGCGAGCCCCCATATAGTGCGACACCAACACCGTTCCACCCGAACTTATGCCTATTACCAACGACATCAACAAAAATATAACAGGATAAGCAGCTCCCACTGCTGCCAACGCCTCTTTACCCAAATAGCTACCCACCACTGCCGAGTTGACAATATTGTAGGTTTGCATAAAAAAGTTGCCCAATATTATGGGAATGGCAAAACTTATTAATGGTCGTCCTATCCGTCCTGTTGTAAAATCGTTCATTATATGTATTCTTCTTTTTTTAGAGCAACTCACCTTCAACAACAAATCACAGTTGATATTTGTTGCACAAGAAGTAGGGTGAAATTTCTATACAGTAACGTAGAAAAATTGTTATCAATAATCTATCGAATAATGCAATCCACAATTTTCTTTTCTATTTCGAGCCATCTTGGTTACCAAATAGGCACATGCTATAAGATTACGCAATTCGCACAATTCTTCGGTAAGTACCGAACGGTTGTACAAATCCTCTGTTTCGCGATAGATAAGATTTAGGCGATCAAAAGCCCGTTGCAAACGCAAATCGCTACGCACTATGCCCACATAGTTCGACATTATCTCTTGCAATTCCTTGCGTGTTTGTGTTATAAGTATCATCTCTTCGTTAAGCACCATGCCATCAGAGTTCCAATCGGGCACTGCCGTACAATAATCGATATTCTTAACCTTTTCAATAGCATGCATAGCAGCGTTGTGAGCATACACCACAGCCTCGAGCAGCGAATTAGATGCCAATCGATTGCCCCCATGCAAACCGGTACGCGAACATTCACCGGCTGCATAAAGATTATGTATCGACGATTCGCCATTCTTGTCCACTGATATACCTCCACATTGATAGTGAGCAGCCGGGCGTATGGGTATCATATCTTTAGCAATATTTATACCTATTTCGAGACATTTGGCATAAATATTCGGAAATCCCTCCATGAGATGACTTTTGCCTATATATCGTGCATCAAGGTATAGATGATCGGCTCCACTGAGTTTCATCTCGTTGTCGATAGCACGAGCCACTATATCGCGTGGTGCCAACGATAGACGACTATCATATTTTTGCATAAACTCGTTACCTTTAAGGTCTTTGAGTATAGCCCCTGCCCCACGCATAGCTTCGGTGATGAGGAATGCCGGACGTTCTTGCGGATTGTATAAACTTGTTGGGTGAAACTGCACAAACTCCATATCTTGCAACACACCACGAGCACGATGTACCATGGCGACACCATCGCCGGTGGCTATAACCGGGTTGGTGGTAGTGGCATATACATTGCCCAAACCACCTGTGGCCAACAAGGTTACTTTGGCAAGATAGGTATCCACTTTGTGTGTTTCGGAATTCAAAACATATACTCCATAACAAACAATATCGGGAGTGTGGCGTGTAACCCTTATTCCCAAATGATGCTGAGTAATAAGATCTACAGCATATTGATTTTCCTTGATAATGATATTGGGATGATTTTTCACTTCTTGCAACAGACCTCTCTCCACTTCGGCACCTGTAGAATCTTTGTGATGAAGTATACGATGATCGGAATGCCCACCTTCACGGTGAAGATCGAAGCTACCATCGGAGTTTTTGTCGAAGTTGACACCATAACGCACCAATTCCTTGATCCGATTAGGAGCTTCGCAAATGGTCATACGAACCACCTCTTCGTCGCAAATGCCATCGCCGGCTACCAACGTGTCGCTTATATGCCTGTCAAAACTATCAGAATCATACATAACGGCAGCTATTCCACCCTGTGCATATTTGGTGCTACCTTCGGAGGCATCGGCTTTGGTAAGCACACACACCTTGCCATATTCGGCTACCTTAAGGGCAAAACTAAGTCCGGCTATACCCGAACCAATAACCAGAAAATCAAATTCATATCGCATATCGTATATATTTTTTCTTGTTATTAATATATTGCAAATGTACACAAAATATTTTGATTAAGATATAACAATATAAAAATATTTTTTGCCAAAGAGTTGCATATATCCGAAACAGTAATACAAAAATTCACTCATTGCAAGTCCGAAAATCTCACACGACGATGTTTCTGCAATGCCACCAGGAAAAACGAAAATCATAACGACAAATATTTCACAAAAAGCCTCGAAAGAAAATCATCTAATAAAAAACACCTCAAAAGCTTCCACATAAGTATCTATATATCACTATTCTGAAAAAAGATTTGTATAATTAAAAAAAAATTAGTAACTTTGCACCGATTTAAAATACGACAAATTAAAAAACTATATATAACAAATGAGTGCAAAAAAAAGATATTGCTTAGCAATAAATCCGGGTGCTACAAGTACAAAAGCATCTGTGTATGATGGAGAGAACGAGGTTTTTACCGAAAACATTAAACACCCCATCGAAGAAATCAAACAATTTGCCGAAATAGCAGACCAATTTGATTACCGCAAAAACACAATTTTGGATATGTTGAAAAAACATAATGTAGATGTAAAAGACATAGCCATAGTAGTAGGACGCGGAGGCTTGACCAAACCATGCGAATCGGGTATATATCGTGTAAATGACAAGATGTTAGAAGAATGTCGCGAAGGTATTCAAGGAAAACATGCATGCAATTTGGGTTCGCTTATAGCCCACAGCATAGCACAAGAAATAGGTTTAGACGCAGCATACATAGCTGATCCCGGCATAGTAGACGAACGCCCCGAAATAGCAAAAATATCAGGACATCCTGTATTCGATCTTGATCCTGAACGTGAAGGTGTGATTTGGCATTGCCTAAACCAAAAAATGACTGCTAAACTATATGCTCGCGAACAAGGCAAAAAATACGAAGATATGAACTTGATAATAGCACACATGGGTGGTGGAGTATCGGTAGGTATACACAGCCATGGCAAAGTGATAGAAGTAAACAGAGCTTTGTGTGGATTGGGTGCTATGTCGACAACACGTGCAGGTTCTATCAATTCCAGCAAATTGGTAGATGTGTGCTTTAGTGGAAAATACACCAAACAAGAAATCATAAAGATGATAACAGCCGAAGGAGGCTTTGTGGCATACCTTGGCACCAACGATGCTTACGAAGTAGAAGTAAAAGCATTGGAAGGCGACGAAAAATGCAAACTAATGGTTGACGCTTTCTGCTACCAAGTAAGCCTCGAAATAAGCCGTTTGGCAGCTACCGTAAAAGGTAAAGTAGATGCAATATTGCTTACCGGAGGTATTGCATACAGCAAACCATGGATGGCTAAAATAGCAGAACACGTTGATTGGATAGCACCTGTGTCAGTATACAAAGGCGAAAACGAAATGTTGGCTTTGGCTATGTGCGGTAAAGAAGTTCTTGACGGAACTGCCGAAATCAAAACTTTGGTAAAATAATATAATAAAATACTTCACAGTAATGAAAAAGATATTTTGGTTGGTAGCTCTATTGCCATTGGTAAGTGTAAATGCACAAAAAACAGAGTTAAAAACATTTGAAGACTCGGTGGCTTACGCCATAGGTTGCGATATAGCCGGAGGTGTAAAACAAATGAACATCGACTACAATGTGCTGATACAAGGTATAGCGGACTTTGCTAAAAACAAAAATATATTCACACCAAATGATGTAAAGAATATACTTACAGAATACCAAATACGTCAGCAAAAAGGTGCACAAGAACAAGCTGAAAAAAACATCGAAAAAGGTAAGAAGTTTTTGGCCGAAAACCGCAACAACAAATCGATATACCAAACCGCATCGGGGTTGCAATACAAAATAGTAAAACAAGGCACAGGCAACAAACCCAAACCTACCGACAAAATAAAGTTTCATTACAAAGGCAGTTTACTCGACGGTACAGTGTTTGACAGTTCGTATGATCGTGGTCAACCACTCACCGGAAATGTAAACCAATTTATAAAAGGCTGGATAGAAGGATTGCAGCTAATGCCGGAAGGTTCAAAATACATATTTTATATTCCTAGTAATTTAGGGTATGGCAACCAACAGGCAGGAGCTATCCCTCCAGGTTCGGTTCTGATATTCGAAGTAGAACTTTTAGAAATAGTAAAATAACATTTTTATTTGATTATCCCAAAGAAGTCCAAAGCATTTTTTTGGACTTCTTTGTTATTACTACAAAAGCATATACACTCTTTTATGGCAGGTAATAGTATAGGAACATTATTCAAACTTGTTTCGTTTGGCGAAAGCCATAGCAAATATATAGGAGGTGTAGTGGAAGGTTGCCCATCCAACATAAATTTGGACTTAGAAAAGATAAACCACGACCTTGCACGCCGCAAACCACAAGCATTTTTTTCGACAGCACGAGTAGAAGATGACAACATCGAAATAATATCGGGTTTATTTGAAGGAAAAACCTTGGGCTCTCCTATCGCATTCCTTATCAAAAACAACCAACAGCATTCATCGGATTATGACATACTGAAAGATAGCTATCGTCCATCACATGCCGACTATACCTACCAACAAAAATATGGCATACGCGACC
>JAFWZP010000009.1 GCA_017522255.1 Bacteroidales bacterium
ATGGCACAGCGTATAGGCCTGTTGTGCAAAACGGTTATCAATCCCCGCTGTGTGTACTACAGCCTGCAACCCACTTTGACCACCACCATAGCCACCACCACAGCAGGCACTGCTTCGAACAGCCGATTTGCTTCCTCGCCATAAAGTGTAAAACTACCATGGTTTTGAGTCGTAAGTGCCATACTTTCGGGTCAAAACTCCCATGGTTACGGGTCGTAACCCACATGGTTTTGAGTCGTAAGTGGCGGAGCTATGAGAAGTGAGCTATGAGAAGTGAGCTATGAGAAGTGAGCTATGAGAAGTGAGCTATGAGAAGTGAGCTATGGGCAATGAGGCTTCATTGGACAAAAGACTTGAGTCAAACGACTAAAGGACGAAAGACAAAAGACAAAAGATCTTAGACTTAGACTTTCGTCCTTCGACTTTAGACTTTCGACGGACAATGAGCAGTGAGCCCAAAGCTCGCACCTCAAATTACATTACTACATTACTACATTACATTTTTTGAGACTACGGGCTATTGTCCCCCAAACGGCGTTGGGAAACCTCATTGTCAAGCATCGCATATCATAGGAGTAAGCATCAGACATTTGCACCCCCAACGAATACATTCTATCAATATAATCTTTAATCTTTTTAATCCCGATAATACCACAAATCCGATATTCTAATCAGTTTTGGCGACCTCAACAATACTTTGTCCTTTTCAGCTTCATCCTTAAACCTTATCAGAGAACCACCATGATCTATAAAATCCAAAGAAAGATTTCCATCATCATTAGTATTCAATTCAATCAATCTATATGTCCTAAACTTGTTTATCAATGCAAGAACCTTAGTCGTATCGAACACACAAGTATCCGACAACTCAATTTTATAGTCTATCGAATCCTTATAATCTACATTTAAAATGGCACCTTTGCCATTCGATGTCGGCATTACCAATACATACAGATAATATTCTTCATCGTTGCAACCCCGATAATACATATAAACATCTTCGAAGATAGAAAAATCGTCATTGCCATATTTTTCACAAAACGAAACGCAACTTGTATAACTATAGTAATCTTGAATGCTACACGATTGACACACACAAAATACTCCCAATATAACTACGCACAATAATTTAAGAGCTTTATTTCTTATATCTATTCCTATTTTAAAATTTCTTTCCTATATATGTTTCGAAGTGCAAAGATACGGAATTATTTTTGAATTATTACTTCTTATCAATCTTTCATGTACGGATGTCTAAAATCTTTCATCAGGTATGATTCTCTATAATATCCCGCATAATGTGAATTTCTGTTGATAAATATTATACTTTCATCAACAATTTCTCTTAATACATAACAATTACAATAGTCAGCCTCTACCCATATTAGACATTCTTCAGCAGACAATTTCATATCATAAGGATATAAAAGATATTTAACTGCAATTATAGTAGAATCTGTTGGATTATATAGTTTGTGATAATCAATAGGGTTTTCATAATCCGATAATTTAATCTTCGGATTAAAATTATAAATGATTTTAGCGATTTGTATTTTTGCCAATTTAACCGGAGTGTCTATCCCCCGCAATGGATAATAAATAGTATCAACTATAGAATCAAACAATTCCACAATTTCAGCCTTCAAAACATAATCTGTAAATTCTATATATCTTATACATGAGCATTTAATATCATCAGGTATGTAATATTCACCTGTACGAATATTCATCTGACATTTACCATTTGAATAAATCCTCATCTCCTGTGCCTCTACTTTAGATATAGCAAACAACAACAAACCAACAAACATAGTAATCACCTTAGCTTGAAAGCCGGCATATACATTAGTTTTCTTATAATATTTAGAACTTTTTCTAGACATTGTTTTTGGTTTTAAAATTGAACAATTCGCTATTAATAAGTTATTCAACACTCAAAATACCAGTATTATCACAACCCAAATTCAACTCCACCAATTTTCCGTTTTCGTCAAAATTAAACTCAACTTTGTCTGGCACCTCTCTATTATTGCAAGAATATAACATTGTATACCCTTCATCGTAAAATTCTCCATTCATAGTAATTACAGCAAAACGAAAATCCGAAATAGGATTCTCTATACTCAAAAATTCTTTCATTTCGCTTATTGTAGTTTCGTCATCAATACGTTTACCTTTATAGTATAGCACATATTCAACTTTAGGATATCTGAAATTTACACGACCTAACTGTATCGAATCACCCTTTACAAGGTATTGAAGTCCTTTTTCCCAATAAGAAAAAGTTTCAAACTCAAGTTTTTCATCTCCAGCACCATCCTCATTGAGTCGCCAATACCAATTTTTCCCAATCTCTTCGCAACTTCCCAATAGCCTTTCTACCGAATCTACAGTAGTAATTATAGGAATATCGGGCGAATGAAAATCTCTGATGTACAACGGTCCCTCGTGTCTATCTGTTGAACATGCTGTATTTAATAATATGGTCAATAAAACCATGCCTACCATTTTTGTTCGCTTCTTAATATTAGCTTGCTTTTTCATACACATTATTATTTATTGTTATTCTGAAATATACCGTCTAAAAAACTTCTTCTTTTTTCTTTTCTGTATAATTTGTTTCTATATTTTTCCGTATTCTCAATAGTTTCTTTATACATATTGGTCAAAAAATTATCACTCTTGTTGGCATTTCTAAGTTCCGACATCCGGGATGTTTTTCGTACTAATTTCTTTACTTTTGTTGAAGACAGATACAGAGTATCAAAATCTTTACTAAACAAAAAGGTTCTATTTTGTACTGAAGTGTCCGACCCTTCCCATGTTTCCATCAACAAATAAGATTCACCACTGTATTCCCAAACGAAATAATCTCCTTGATACACTCTATCTTCAGTTTGTTCTACAAACTTCTTATCGTCATAGAAATATATCATCCATTTTTCATTCATAGTATCATCCAATGCATATACTTCTACCCTATCTTTTTTCATTTGCCCAAGCGAGGAACAAGCATTTAGTGCCATCATCAATAGGCTTACAATAACGTATAACCTAAAAGCCTTCACTCTATACAGAGTTTTTATACAATCCACAGTTTACAATATTTTCGATTTGCAAAGATACGAAAATTATTTATACATATATCACAAGCAATGCTATCAATATTATTATCACGCTCTTACTTCTCTCCAACGCTAATCATCTGCTTCTTACTTTTCAGCAGTTTTATTACATTTTGGGCTTGAATCTTACTTAGATTAGCTCCACATTTATACTTTTTCCCATTACCATATCGGAGCTGTATAGTGTTTTGAAAACTTCCTGCTAATGTAAAAGAAAAAAATATTTCCTGAAGATTATTTGTATCATATAACGAAATGTTTGTTATTTCATTCCATAATATCATTTTCCTTCTCTTGAAAAGTCTGCGTCGTGTAATGATTATTTTCGTATCGTCGCACTCACATATTTCTTTTCCAAACATCTGCCAAACAGCCTCATCCAAAATATAGCAAAGCCCGGCACCTACAACGAACAATATCAAAATGATAATAAGAATATCCGAAATTTTACTACATTCCAACAGAAGAGAACCAAAACTAATGGCGGCAATAAATCCCATAACTGTGAATAGCAATAGGAAGATTCCCCCTTTGTTTTCCGGCTTAGTTGAATATATAAGCATCATAACAAACGTTTTTTTATATAATCATTTCGAAGTGCAAAGATACGATTTTTTTTTGACATATAAATATTTACTTTGGGAAAGAGTAGCCGATACAACTATATCACCACGTAGTTGGATTTACCTCATGTAGTTGCAAAAAAGAACTCGCGACATTGCACGAAGAATCTCAAAAAAAAAGATTTTTCAAGAAATTCTGTTTCATTTATATAGTACATTAAATTCATTATCAAAATTCCAACTTGTCTTTCTAATGTATAATCCCTCCTATTCGCATTACGGGGAACTCTATATACCATATCTTATTACTAAAAAGTTCAGCATAAAAAGTAAATATTACAGACGAATAAGGGTCTTCAGCATAATCGAGATAAAAGCAGTTTACATCAGTATATGTACAATAATGACTTTCTATTTTTCCTATTTTATATTCATCTAACTCATTACTCCACCAACCTCGTTTTTTTATCTTGTAAAGAAATTCTTTTTGACTTACTGTTCGATTAATAACAAAATCTTTTATGAATATAGGAAATATTGTCTTCCTTAAATCAATAAAAACCAATTGAACACTATCTCCAATATGAATGTATTCAAATGCATCATACACCAAATATTCACATTGTACTACATTAGACGGAGGAACAAATCCACTTTTTTTAATACATAGAGGATTGATAGGATTGAGCGTAGATGGGAAACTACTATTTGGATACCCTTGCGATTCGATTAACTGACTATATGATCCAATAGAGAGAATACCGGGTATAAAGACATCATTCATCGAAATTGCACAAGAAGTATTTTGAGCAAATGTGTTTCCACTCCATAATGAGAACGAGGAAATCAATAGCACAATTACATTTTTGCCAAGCATTGTTTTTCCTTGTATTGTCGACACTCTCATAAAATCATCAAAAGAGACTTCCTATTTGGAATACGGCAAAAGACACCAACCATGCCAAAACCAAAGTATAAACACTCATCACCCATGCCCATTTTCTACCAAACTCTTTGCGACATGTAATGATGGTGGCAGTACATGGAACATAAAGTAACACAAAAAGCATAAATGCCATTGCCACCAAAGGAGTAAACACATGCTGTCCGGCACGAGGCCCAGTGGCATATACCTCATTTTGCAATGCTTTGGTAAGCGAAGTAATGTTTTCGGCATCATCAACCTTATATAATATTCCCAACGAACTAACCACAATCTCTTTGGCAGCAAACCCGGTGAGCAAACTAACACTCATTTTCCAATCAAAGCCAAGCGGTTGCATTATAGGCTCGATAGTTTTGCCTATTTTTCCTATGTAGGAATTTTCTTTTTGCAGCATAGAACGATGTAGCTCCAACGCTGCTATCTGCTCGGCTTGCTCGGTAGGAGACAGAGTTTCGTCGGCTTCTACCATTGCTATCATATCCGACACTGCTTCGGTTTGACTGCTCGAACGCGGGAAATATCCCAACGCCCAAATAACTACCGACGCTATCAATATCACACTACTTATCTTTTTCAAATATTCGGCAGTACGCTCCCATATATGTATACCAAGATTTCGCAACGAAGGCATCCGATAAGGAGGCAGTTCCAACACAAACTGTTCGCTATCGTTTTTAAACACCGTTTTCTTCATTACAAAAGCCACCAATATGGCCAATAATATACCTATCAAATACAATCCCAATAATATAAGAGCCTGATTTTTTTGAAAGAATGCCGACACCAACAAAAGATACACCGGCAAACGAGCCGAACACGACATAAGAGGAATTATCAGCATCGTCATTATACGATTCTTTTTGTTTTCCAAAATACGAGTGGCCATTATAGCAGGCACACTACACCCAAAACCAATAAGCAATGGTATAAACGATTTGCCATGCAAGCCTATCTTGTGCATAAGTTTATCCATAATAAAAGCAGCCCGTGCCATATAGCCGGTATCTTCCATTATGGATATAAATAAAAACAATATAAGTATATTTGGCAAAAACACCAACACACTACCTACGCCCTCAATTATTCCACCTACTACCAAATCACTAACAATACCGGAAGGAAGCACACTCAACAGCCACGATGATAAAGTAGCCACACCTCCTTCTATCCAACCTTGAGGAATAGCCCCTAACGAGAAAGTGGATTGGAACATTATATACAAAAACAAAAACAAAATAGGGAAGCCAAGCCAACGATTGGTAAGTATATTATCAATACGTTGCGAAAGACTTTTTTTACCTTCGGTTGGCTGTTGCAATGTTTCTTTCAACGCCCCCCTCACAAAGCCATATTTTGCATTAGTGATTACCTCCGATGGTTCCTCTTTATGCACCTCTCGCAAGTGTTTTCTACTACGCTCAGCCACTATTTTTATATCATCGTAATTAACAGTGTTTTCGAATATCTGAAGAGTAGTTTTATCATCTTCAAGCAACTTCAACGACAAGTATCGTGGCGAATACTTAGCCACAATATCTTGATTTACGGTTATCTCTTTTTTTATTCGTGCTATTTCGTTTTCTATATCAGTCCCATAATTGATATGCACATGCTTATGAGTATCGGCTTTATCCTCGTATGTATCTATTATCGAATCCAACACATCGGCTATACCTACACCCTTAAACGCAGTGGTTGGCACTATCTTAAACCCCAACATTGCCCCCAAATAGTGATAATCCAATTTGCTACCACTCTTTTCAAACTCATCATACATATTCAACGCCATCACAATACGCACGTGCATATCTATAAGTTGTGTGGTGAGATACATATTACGTTCGAGATTAGAAGCATCTACTACATTCAATACAATATCAGGATTTTCTTCGGTTATATACTGCCGCACATATAACTCTTCGGGCGAATACTCGGTAATAGAATAAGTACCCGGCAAGTCAATCATATTAATGGTATATCCGTTATGCTGAAAAGTACCTATCTTGGCATGAACAGTAACGCCACTATAGTTCCCAACCTTTTCGTGCAAACCCGTAGCGTGATTAAAAAAGGAAGTCTTTCCACAATTCGGATTACCCACCAATGCTACATTTATTATATTGGATTTTTCCTTTATTCTGTTTTGAATTTCTTCGGTAAAAGTAGAAATCGATGCAGCAGCTGTTTGTTCAGACACGTCGGCTACCTCTATTTGCGATGCTTCGCTACGACGCAACGAGACATGACTTCCCATTACCATATACTCTATAGGATCGTGAAGTGGAGCATTTTTTATCACAATAATAATTTCGCCCTTCACAAACCCCATTTCCATTATCCTACGACGGAAACTGCCATGCCCATTTATCTTTACTATCACACATCTACTCTCCGTAGGCATATCCGAAAGTACTGTTATATTGTCTCTTAGCATCGGTTAGTTTATTTTTTTTAGATTACAAATTTACAGAAAAAATCCCAATTTCACAAATGATATAATCAAAAAAGAAGCATTTCGAACTCATATCGACACAAAAAAAGGAATCTGCACAAGCAGACCCCTTTTCCTTTCTCATTACCTTTATCCATTATATATTTGCCGACAACAGCAAAAACTAAATGGATTATACGAGGTTTTATTAATTATGCTCCTAATTCCAAGCGACGGAAACCTAAAACTTTCAAATCCTTATCAGCTTTAGCCACATAGTCTTTTACCGAAGTTTTAGATTCTGTGATAGATTCTTGGCTCAAAAGAGTATTTTCTTTGAAGAATTTGTTTAGTTTACCTTTAGCTATGTTTTCTACCATATTTTCAGGTTTGCCTTCTTCTCTTATTTGAGCACGATATACTTCCATTTCTTTTTCAATAACTTCAGGAGCTACCGAATTTTCGTCCAAAGCTACAGGTCTCATTGCTACTACTTGCATAGCCAAGTTGTGACCTATTGCTTCAAAACCATCTTTCGACAAAGCTACTACAGAAGCCATTCTGTTGCCCGGATGTATGTAAGCCGATACAGCTACACCTTCGATAGATTCGTAATGAGCCAAATCTATTTTTTCGCCTATTTTGGCTATTTGATCAGTAAGCAAGTCTGCTACTTTTCTACCATCTATAGCCATTTCCAATACAGCGTCTTTAGCAGTCAATTTTTGAGCTATAGCATTGTCAAGTATCGATTGAGTAAAAGCAACAAAATCAGCATTGTTAGCAACAAAGTCTGTTTCGCAGTTAACCATAATAACAGCACCAAAAGCACCATTTGATTTAGCCAAAACAACACCTTCATTAGCATCGCGTTCAGCTCTTTTAGCTGCCAATTTTTGACCTTTTTGACGTAAGAAATCGATAGCCTTTTCGAAATCGCCATCACATTCTACCAATGCTTTTTTGCAATCCATCATACCCACGCCGGTCATTTGACGAAGTTTGTTTACATCAGCTGCAGTTATATTAGCCATATTATTTATCTGTTTAATGTTACACTTAAATTAGTTTTTCTTTGCTGTAGATTTCCTTGGGCGACGAGGTCTGTCTTCGCCATCACCTTTTCTACCTTCAGCATCATTTTCTTCACCTCTTCTAGTTTCGTCGGTTGCTTCTTGATCATCTTGAGCACCTTTTTCCATCTTGCGTTCATTAATACCTTCTTGAATAGCATCAACCATAGATTTCAATATTACAGAAATAGATTTCGAGGCATCATCATTTGCAGGAATTGGGAAATCAATAAGATCAGGGTTACAATTTGTATCAACAATTGCGAATGTAGGAATGCCTAATCTTTGAGCTTCTGCTACGGCGATGTGTTCTTTATTGATATCTACTATAAACAAAGCTGCAGGTAAGCGAACCAAATCAGCTATACTACCAAGGTTTTTATCTAATTTAGCACGTTCGCGTTCTATTTGAAGACGTTCGCGTTTAGAAATGCTGCTAAACTCTTTATCTTGCATCAATCTATCCAAAGAGTTCATTTTCTTAACAGCTTTGCGTATTGTAGCAAAGTTTGTCAACATACCACCGGGCCAACGTTCGGTAACGAAAGGCATATCGATAGGTTTTACAACTTCTGCAACTACTTCTTTAGCTTGCTTTTTGGTAGCTACAAATAATATTTTTTTACCTGATTTAGCTATTTGCTTAAGAGCGTTAGCAGCTTCATCAGCTTTTACTATAGTCTTGTGTAAATCAATAACATGAATACCATTATGTTCCTTGAATATATAAGGAGCCATTTTAGGATTCCATTTTCTTTTTAGGTGACCGAAGTGGCAACCTGCATCTAGCAATTGTTCAAATTCTAATTTTGCCATTTTATATTTTTATTATTTTGTTTACATTCTTTTATTTTAGCAATTACAAAGTAGTCCTAATATGAATCTTTGTAATTTAGATACTAAACAATATCTGCAAATCTTAACGTTTGCTGAATTGGAAGCGTTTACGAGCTTTTGGTTGACCTGGTTTTTTACGTTCTACCATACGAGGATCGCGACGCAAAAGACCTTTTGATTTAAGAGCAGGACGGTCTTCGATATTAGCTTCGCACAATGCACGTGCTATAGCCATACGTAGAGCTTCAGCTTGACCGGATACTCCACCTCCATCAAGGTTTGCTTTTATATCCCATTTATCCAATGCACCAACAACTTCTAATGATTGGCGAACGATGTATTGCAATGGAGCTGTAGGAAAATACTCTTTGTAATCCTTTTTATTTACGGTAATTGTACCATTGCCCGGAGTCATATATATACGGGCTACTGCTGTTTTTCTTCTTCCAATTGTGTTTATTACTTCTGCCATTATCTTATATCATTTAAATTTACTACTTTTGGGTTTTGTGCTTGATGAGGATGTTCCGATCCCGCATAAACTTTTAGATTTCTGTACAAAGCATCACCCAATTTGTTTTTTGGCAACATTCCTCTTACTGCGTGTTCAATTACGCGAATAGGATGTGTGTTCAACAATTGTTGTGGAGTAGCAAAGCGTTGTCCTCCTGGATAACCTGTATGACGAACATATACTTTGTCTGTCATTTTTTTACCGGTTAAAACAATCTTTTCAGCGTTAATAATAATAACATTGTCACCACAATCTACGTGTGGAGTAAATGAGGGCTTGTGTTTACCTCTCAAAACATTGGCAACTCTCGTTGCTAAACGTCCTAACGTTTGGTTTTCTGCGTCTATCAAAATCCATTCTTTTGTAACGGTTTGGGCATTCGCCGACACAGTTCTGTAACTTAAACTATTCATCTTTTTATCTATGATTTTTTTGCTATTTATTCCTTTATAAGGATTTGCAAAATTACAACATATTTTTCATTCTGCCAAATTTGTTTATTCTTTATCTCATATATTTTTTTCACATTTCACCTTCTTTGATAGATAAATAATTATTTATCAAAATCTTATAGTTTAATATTTTTTACTATTCTAATCTGACAATATGTGTAATTTCAGCATTTCACTCTATCAAAAAAAACAGTTTTTTTACTATTTCATTGCAAATTTCATTATCTTTTCGTGTATTATTTTTATTCTTTCGTTGCGATATTTTTCACCTTTATAATTGACAATTACATAGTCGGACAAGTTGCGTTTCTCTTCGTCGTTCATCTGATTATCCATTCGAGCTTTTACTTCTTGATAAGTTGTATTATCCCTTTTCATCACCCGTCTTATCCTTACTTCTTGTGGGGCATATACCATAATGGTTTTGTCGAATATTTTTTCAAATCCATGCTCGAACAGTATTGCATTTTCTTGTATAAGATATGGATAATTGCTATGCTGACTTACCCAAATATCAAAATCAGCCATCACTCTGGGGTGTATTATAGAGTTCAGTTGACTTAGTTTTTCGGCATCGGCAAACACTATTTCGGCTATTTTTCTTTTATTGGGATTACACTCAGTGTCAAATACTTCATCGCCAAATATCGGTATAAGTTGCTTACAAAATTCTTTATCATTATAATACATACCAGCTACCTTATCGGCAAAAAAGCAAGGAACGCCCATTTGTTCAAATTGATGAGACACTATAGTTTTGCCACTACCTATACCCCCTGTAAGTCCCACTAATAATGTTTTTTTATTTGATGATAACATACTGAACTTGTTTCGGTTTAATTTCTTTTATCTTTATATTGCATGGATATTTTTCCACCGTCACATTAAGTAACGATTGTGGCATCTTTTTATCATATTGTAATGTTATATCAAACATTTCCGGCATTATTTTTTTATAGTCTTTCATGGCCACATCGAGTATTAGTTCCACATTTTCGGGATACAATCTCACCTGCATTGTACTATCTTCTGTTTGAAAATTGATAGGCATAATAAGTCTTTTTTCGGTGTATCGTTCTACAGGTATATGTATTTTAACCACATCAGCCGACAAATTGACATTGGTAGGTTTCTGTAATTCCAAATCATAAAAATTGGTCTTACTTATGTTTTCTATCATTTTGGTTTTGGTTTTTATCTCCACTATATTTTCTAATTCTTTTTTGCTACCATACACATCAATTGAATCAGGTTGTAATTTTGGATTTCCATATAAACCAAACTGTGGTTTAAACAAAAAATCTACATCATTCAACACTATCCTGACTTTCTTTTGAGTTAGTTTAGTCAATATCAATCGTGCGGTATCACTTAAAATCTGAGTTTCTTTCTGTTTTAGAAATGGTATTTGTTTCTTTACTATTTCTTTATTGTCTCGCAACGAAAATGGATACACAATGTTGCCGTTACTTTCGTATGGAACAATAGCACTTACATCAATAATAATTTCACCACTATTCCTCCATAAGGTAGATAAATACTGAAAACCGGTTGATTTTACAGATACAGATATCGTGGAATCAGCATCAATATAGGTATACATTTTGTCATTATACCCGACAAAAGTTACATTATAAGCTTTTTCGTAAACATAGATATCCGACATCGTTTGTACGAACCATACAACTATGGTCAGTATCACACACACGAAAAACGATTTTAATTTATCCTTTTGCTTTATTTTTTGATGTATCTTTTTTATCATAAACCACTTCGTATAAAAAACATAACCCATCGAAATATTTTCAATGGATTATAATATAGGCAATTCATTGCTACGAATTGCCTATATTGTTTGTACCTGAATACATATACTACTTACGTTGACTATTAGCAGCTGCTGCTTCGGGTGAAGGTTGTATAAAGTTTTTTTCAACGGTGATATTAACGCCATTGGCTACTTCTATCACAATTGTCAAATCCTTAACTTCGGCTACTTTTCCATGTATACCGCCTGCAGTAACTACCTTATCGCCTTTTTGCAGACTATCGCGAAATTTGCGTTCTTCTTTTGCTTTTTTGGATTGAGGACGGATCATAAAGAAGTAAAATATTACTATCATTAGTAATAACATAATCCACATAGAAGCACCGCCTTGTCCTGTAGTTGCTTGCAACAAAATGTTTAGTAAGTTCATTTTTCTAAAATTTATTCGTTAAATATGATTGTTATTATTTTTTGATTATTTAATTTTCGACATTGGCTCTTATAATCAATTGATTTTTGCTTGGTTGTGTGTTTGCCATAACCATTACAAATTGTTCTTCTTGACCATGTTTGCCGGCAGAATTAAATGTTACGGTTATATAGCCTACTTC
Organism: Bacteroidales bacterium; assembly: GCA_017522255.1. Lineage (GTDB taxonomy): Bacteria > Bacteroidota > Bacteroidia > Bacteroidales > P3 > HGM05376. Next base: position 12,321 of record JAFWZP010000009.1, read on the forward strand.
TCCCGGTTTTATTGGACTTCTTGGGTAGTCAGCCACAGTGCAACCGCAAGTGGCATCACATTCCGATATCAACAAATCGGCATTACCTGTATTCGAAAACTTAAAACTATATGCTATACTTTCTCCTTGCGACAATCGTCCAAAATCGTGCAAATTCTTATCAAACGACATCTTTGGCATCTTTACTTCTTTGACATCTCGGTTAGCTGTATTGGGATTATTTATCAAAGTGGTGTCGTAATCTATAGTCGTACTATTATCGCCACAACCGACCAACAACCCAACAGCCAATATAGCAGTAAGTATTCTGTTTGCTCTCATATTCTGTGTTTCGACAAAATTATTTTTTCTATTCCTTTTATTTAAACTAAAAAAATTACTTTTTGTTTTATCTGATTTTTTTTATTCTCCATTAAAACTTTCTTCGATCAAACCACGTCCGGTCTTTTTTATTTTGCCTTGCGAACGTAATTCAACATGCATCTTACTCAAAATTCCGTTGATAAACAACCTGCTTTTATTTGTACTATATTCTATTGACATTTCTATGCATTCGTTTATAGTAACTTTTTCGGGTATCGTTGGAAAACACATAAACTCGGTGATGGCCATTTTGAGTATTAAAATATCAATCATAGCCACACGGTCAAACTCCCATTGTTTCAAATTTTGCTTTATTACTTCTGTATTTTTATCGAAAAGCAATATTGTCTTTTTCAACAACTCTACAGCAAAATCACAAACTAACAAATCTGTTTCATTGCGTTTATCATAGGGTAAAGGAAATGGTGATTCAACAGAAAAATCTTCGTTCAATTCCTTTAGTATTGTGTGTGTGTATTGTGCTACTTGAAAATAATCATCTTCCCAAAACAAATTGCGTTCCACAAACACATCGGCCAGTGGCTCGTAGTTTAAAATGTATCTATATGTAGCCAACACCATTTCGTGCTCAGTCTTAAAATCCCTGTTCTCGGTGTTCATGTATTCCTTGTAAGTAGCAGTGGTTTTGAAAGTGGCATACATATTACGAAAGATACTGCTATATTCCGACCAATTAATCTTTAGGCGTTCACAAGCCTTTTTCAATTCGTAGTTATTATTTAGTTGCAACACAAAACGATTATCTACCAATCTCATATTGGGATTCATCTCGTCTTCTGTGGGACAAAATTTGGCTTTGGCATCTTCTATATTTTTCTTTGCTACTTCAAAAAAATAAAGTAACGCAGATACTTGAGTTACCCCCAAATCGTTAAGTCTTTCAATGTTGTGTAAAAAGTTTTTTTCTATTATGCCTAAATCGTCTCCTCCCGAAACAGAGTAGGCATAAAGTGATTGTAATACTTTGGTTCTTAAGAAGTGTCTACTTAACATCGTTAGTTTATATTTTTTGCAAATGTACAACTTTTTATCGACTTAATAAATGTTTTTTTTCATACCATTGAAAAGATTTTATTCAAGAGCGTCCTTTTTAGTTTTTAATATACTATAAACTAAGATGCTACAATTACAATCTTACAAAATATTAAAAATAAATAAATAGAACACCTATGGCACAAATAACTATACTTACAACTTGTTTCGGCACTTTGTTTCATCAAAATTCAAGTGCAACTGTCGATATTTTAGATATAATATCGGATCGTGTTTATATTATAGGCAAAAGGGGGACTATAAGGAATTAATAGATGAAAAAATGAACATAAATATCAATATTTGGTTTTAGGAATAATAGAGCAAAAAAAACGACAAAATTATTGAAAGAGACAAAAATATAACATCTTAATAACAAGCACCTTTAAACAAAAAACAAGAAATAAATTGCGAAATCTTTGGTTTATATAATTTAAATCAGTACTTTTGCATTTTCAAACAATTAGTTTTAGAACGTATAATTTATTAAAGAATAACATATTATGGCAAAAGTTGCAATTAACGGTTTTGGCCGTATTGGAAGAATGAGTTTTAGAGAACTTTGCACTAGAAAAAGTGTTGAAGTTGTAGCTATCAACGATTTGACAAGTGCTGACACATTAGCATATTTATTGAAATACGACTCAGTACATGGTCGTTTTGACGGTGAAGTAAGTGTTGATGGTGAATATTTGATTATCAATGGCAAACGCATTCGCGTATATGCTGAAAAAGACCCTGCAAACCTTCCTTGGAAAGAATTGGGAGTTGATATTGTTATCGAATCGACCGGTTTGTTTAAAAACCGCGAAAAAATGATGAAACACATCAATGCCGGTGCCAAGAAAGTGGTTCTTACAGTTCCTGCCGACAAGAAAGAAGATGTTGACGCTACAGTAGTATTGGGTGTAAACGACCATATCCTTACTAAGGACATACAATTGGTTTCGAACGCTTCGTGTACTACCAACTGCTTGTCGCCTATAGCTAAAGTATTGAATGACAATTTTGGAGTAGTACGTGGTCTTATGAACACTATCCACTCTTACACCAACGACCAAAAAATCTTGGATCTTCCACACAGCGATTTACGTCGTGCTCGTGCTGCTGCTGTCAGCATAATACCTACCAAAACAGGTGCTGCTAAAGCTGTAGGTTTGGTATTGCCCGAATTGGCAGGAAAACTTGATGGTTTGGCAATGCGTGTTCCTACTCCCGATGGTTCGGTTGTTGACCTAACTGTAGAATTGGAAAAACCTGCTACAAAGGAAGAAATAAATGCTGCTATGAAGAAAGCTGCCGAAGGTCCTATGAAAGGTATTCTTGAATATGTAGACGAACCTATAGTAAGTGCCGACATCGTTGACAACAAACACTCTTCGATTTTCGATTCGATGCTTACTCAAGTGTTGGACAACAACTTCGTAAAAGTCGTTAGTTGGTACGACAACGAAAAAGGTTACTCTACTCGTATCTGCGACCTTACAGAACGTATGGCTCAATTATTGTAATTAAAACAAAAGTTTGCACCAATTTACACTCCTTACACGACCATAATATCGAATGAGTGATAAATTATAGCAAATTTAATCTGTACCCATAGGTTTTAATTGTTAATATAAATTCGAGAGGATATTCAGCTGTGGATATCCTCTTTTTTTATTTTCCTATTTTTCTTTTATCCATTAGTCATCTAAAAAACAATAGGGTGTCAACTCATTTACACCCTACCATCAGCTACACGAAACCCGGGTATAATACACCGCATAGTATACCACAAATAGGCTATTTATCAAACCACTGAATTACAATATCTTAATATTTCCAAGAAAATTTCATCTTTTCTCTCAAATTTTCCTCGCGAGGTTGTGAAATTTTCCTTGCGAGGTTTTTCGTGCAACCACGCGAGGTTGCGAAATCGTCCTCGCGAGGGATTTTCAACCTGTCAGCCAACGCCGGCTGTAACTATAGCCAATTTCTAAAAATTGCTTTACTGGTGATTTGCGAGTTTTTGCCTGAAAGATTTCTACTTTTTCTTTTGATTGAGCATAGCGGACCATGCGATTGAAAAAGAAATAGAAAAATTTCGGTAACGTTGCGATTAAGCGAGTAAAGAGCGATGCCTTAACATCAGCTCTTTCGAGCGATAGCAACATCGACGAAGTCAACAACGCAAAAGTTTAAAGAATAATTCTTCTAATTTACTGAAAGGTGGAATTTTTAGAAGTTGCCTATAAGTTGTTGCATAAAAAAAATGGGAACGACAATTCTACGAATTGCCACAGCTATTAGATAATATCAACACCTAAAGTACCATAACCGTTCCTTTTTGAACATAACTTGTACCATCGGTAAATGTACAATATACAACATATACATAAGCTCCCTGCTGGACATATTTTCCCTCATAAGTTCCATTCCAGCCTTGATTTATATCATTGGTTTCGAACATCAATATTCCCAATCGATTATATACTTGCAAATGATATCCCTTGCTATCTGCGAAAGTCAACATCGGTTTGAATATATTATTGTTATCCAACTGAGGAGTAAATGCATTAGGCACCCACACCTCCCCTTTCCTACTAAAGGACACATAGGGCGATTGGGCTGAGTCGCGAAACATATAATTAGAACTATCGCCTTGATATGCAACCATTTTATAACACACTCCTTCTGACAATTCCAAAGTATTTTCTGCGTCATCACAATAATAATCAGTATCCGATGATATTAGTCCAAGCAATTGCCACTGCTCATCACTCTTTTTCTTTTTATACACCTTGTAATATTTAACCGAGTCCCAACCAACATAATCGGTTCTAATGACACAATTGATATTATTTTCTTGCCTCAAGATTAAGAATATAGGATTCACTTCGTTTGATTTTTTTTCACTTATGCCACATTCATCTTTTACAGCAAGATAATAGGAATATTTTTTATTTAACACATCTACATCATAATCTCGATAAGTCAAAAACTCACCTCCTGAGGGATAAATATAATCGTATAACACATAGGGTTGCGAGTTCTCTTTGCGGTAGAGTAAATATTCTGAAGTTATGAACGATGTGTCGACGTAAAACAGCAAATCAACAGCCGAATTATCATTGTTGACAGTGGCATAACGGGTATATAAAAACTTGGCAGAATTTGGAACCAACAAGTTTATAACCAATATATTTGATTCCGACAATTTTGTAGATGTCTGGTCGATTGCCACCACTTTTATTTCTACTTTCTCGGTAGTTTCCGGAACATCAAAGCTATATTCCAAATCAAGTTCATTGCCATTTATAGTACCTATCTGCACAAAGTCGTCGGAATCGTTGTATCTCACGTAAACAATATAATGAAGCAATCCGTTAGGCATATTGATATATTCATTCCAGCTCACACGTATAGTATTACTACAGTCTACTGCATTACCTTTCAACACTATATTGTGATAATACGGAGTAAGGGCACTTGCTGTAAAACACGAGTCGAACGCATAAATACGATAGTCGTAAACTTTTGAAGGTGTTTTTAAAGTATCTGTATATGAAGTATTATATTTTCCATATATGGTATCCAGTGCCATACACGGATTTCCTTGACATATAAAATATCCCCAAATATCGCTATCGGGACTTGGGTTCCAAGTTAATTTTATTTGTTGCAAGTCCTCTGTTACGGTTATTACCTCAAGCGAGCAAGGTGATGTGGGCATAGGATCTCTGAAAAGTGAACCTTTTGTATGCGACATTGCCAACGTGTCCGTTCCTTTCATCAAAAGGATGCGATACATAATAGTGTCGTTGCAAACCGACCTACGTATAGTGTCGCTATACATAAGCTCGTCGGTGATATTGATTTGTTGCCAATCGGTTTTGTTTTGAATTTTTCGATGTATTGCATAATACCCACTATCCGTATTCGCAATAGTCGGCGAGTTCCATATCAAAAACGCTATCAATGCTTCCGAACTAATATCGGAAACATCCGGATATATTGATTCCACAGAATCGACGTATGTAAGGTTATTTTGAACATACATCATTATTCTATACTTCTGCACAGAGGTATTGTTTTCAGCATCTGTATCTATCCAAAAGTTTGTTGCATAATCGGTTATCGTTGCAACCGAACGATATTCCAATTCCTGATATTTTTCTATCACACAGCTGTCAAACGAATTTTCGTTACCGGTATAGTTCCATTGCAAAAATACATCACCACTCTCGCCCACCATTATTTTTGTAAAATGGAGGCTTTGCGAATGGACACACATTGCAATTATCAATAATACTATAGCGGTTATTATCCGTTTCATCTAAAAATATTTTTATGCCATAAATAACGCAAAATTTATCCGTTTGGTGTAAAAGTCTATTATTTTTTTCGCTAAACAATATTCTAAAGCAATTTTTGAAACATTTTTTTTTGGCAATGTATCTAAAAAAATTGTTAGCTATATGTCGAAGTTATTTTTTTATATCAAAAACAATCATCAAAACATAATAAATCACACCAATCGAAGCAAAAGAATGGTCGAAAAGTGAAGTCTAAAAGATTTTTTGATATTATAATAGAAAAAAAGCGACAGAAGTATTATTCAATAAATCAATAGTATAAAAGAAAAGAAAGAAAACGGTGAAAAGATTTTTTCAAAAAACAATTATATGTCAGAAAAAAATCGTAACTTTGCCATTCCAAAATACAGAAAAAAAATATAAATCCTATAAAACTAAATAATATGGCAGTAAAAGGAGAAATTGTTATTGACAGAGAACGTTGCAAAGGCTGTGCGGTATGCGTAGGAGCATGTCCAAATGCAGTTATTGCATTGTCGAAAAATGTAAACAGCAAAGGCTACAACTATGCCGAAGCAGTAAAAGATGAATGCATAGGTTGTGCAAGCTGTGCTATTGTATGCCCCGATGGTGTAATATCCGTCTATAGAGCAAAATTATAAACAGTTAAAAGGAATATAAGAAATGGCAAAAGAATTAAAATTAATGAAGGGTAATGAAGCTATTGCCCAAGCAATGATTGCCAGTGGTTGCGATGGTTATTTTGGCTATCCTATCACTCCTCAGTCGGAAGTAATGGAAACACTTATGGCAGAAAAACCATGGGAAACAACAGGAATGGTAGTTTTGCAAGCCGAAAGTGAAGTTGCTTCTATTAATATGGTATATGGTGGAGCAGCTACAGGAAAAAAAGTAGCTACATCGTCGTCGTCTCCCGGAATCAGTTTGATGCAAGAAGGATTAACTTATTTGGCAGGAGCCGAAATACCATGTTTAATTATTAACGTTATGCGTGGTGGTCCCGGATTGGGAACTATCCAACCTTCGCAATCTGACTATTTCCAATCTACCAAAGGTGGTGGACATGGCGATTACCAATTGTTTACTTTAGCACCTGCATCGGTACAAGAAATGTACGACTTTGTATTCGAAGCATGGGATATAGCATACAAATATCGCAATCCTGTTCTTATCCTTTCGGATGGTGCTATCGGACAATGCATGGAAAAATTGTACACACGTGATTATATTCCACGTTGGACAGAAGAAGAACGCCGTGCAAATGCTCCTTGGGGCACTTGGGGAAAACCTGCAGAACGCGGTCATAACATCGTTACTTCGTTGGAATTGGATTCAGCAAAACAAGAAGTTTTCAACCACAAATTACAAGCCAAATATCGCGTAATGGAAGAAAACGAATGCCGTTACGAAGAAATCATGTGCGATGATGCTGAATATATATTTGTAGCATACGGTTCGTCTTCTCGTATAAGCATGAAAGCAGTACAAATGGCACGCGAAAAAGGTATCAAAGTCGGATTGTTCCGTCCTATCACTTTGTATCCTTTCCCCAAAAAAGCATTGGCAGAACGTGCTAAACAAGTAAAAGGTATTCTTACAGTAGAAATGAGTGCCGGACAAATGGTAGAAGATGTACGTTTGGCAACAGAATGCAACGTAAAAGTTGAACATTTTGGTCGTTTCGGAGGTATAATACCTACCCCAACAGAAGTATTGGAAGCATTAGAAAATCAAATTATAAAAGGATAACAAGATGAACACAGATATAGTAAAACCCGAAAATTTGGTTTATTCGAGAACCAAGGTATTGACTGATGCTACAATGCACTACTGTCCGGGTTGTGGTCACGGTACTACTCACCGTATTGTAGCCGAAGTAATAGAAGAATTAGGCATTCAAGATCAAACAGTAGGCGTAGCTCCTGTAGGATGCTCGGTATTAGCTTACAACTATTTTGATGTCGATTTTCAAGAAGCAGCTCACGGTCGTGCTCCAGCATTGGCAACAGCTGTAAAACGTTTGAACCCCAATTTATATGTATTCACATATCAAGGTGATGGCGACCTTGCAGCTATCGGTACTGCCGAAACTATACACGCTGCCAACCGTGGTGAAAACATCACTATGGTATTTGTAAACAATGGTATATATGGTATGACCGGTGGTCAAATGGCTCCTACCACCCTTGTAGGTATGAAGAGTGCCACCACTCCATACGGTCGTAACGTAGAGTTGAACGGCTATCCTTTGCGTCTTACCGAAATATTGGCTACATTGCCAGGTACATATTTTGTAACTCGTCAAAGCGTTCATACTCCTGCTGCAGTACGCAAAGCTAAAAAAGCTATCAAGCAAGCTTTCGAAAACCAAAAATTGAAAAAAGGTCTTTCTTTCGTAGAAATAGTATCGAACTGCAACAGCGGTTGGAAGATGACCCCGGTACAAGCCAACAAATGGATGGAAGAAAACATGTTCCCCAACTACCCTATCGGCGATATAAAAGTTGAAGGTAAATTGGTAGAAGGCATAGGTCTTGACCGTCTTGTTGTCAGCAGTCCATTATCAGTAAAATAACAAATTAATACAGAAGTAAAATGACAGAAGAAATCATTATAGCCGGATTTGGAGGACAAGGTGTTCTTTCTATGGGAAAAATCCTTGCCTACTCAGGCGTTATGCAAGATAAAGAAGTAAGCTGGATGCCTTCTTATGGTCCTGAAATGCGTGGTGGTACAGCCAACGTATCTGTTATCATCAGCGACGAACGTATCAGCTCGCCTATCATCAACCAATTTGATACTGCTATCATCCTTAACCAACAATCGTTGGATAAATTTGAAAGTAGCGTTAAACCCGGTGGTGTATTGCTTTACGACCCAAATGGTATAACCCACGAACCTACTCGTAAAGACATCAATATCTACAAAGTAGCTGCTGCTGAAAAAGCTGCAGAATTGGGTATGGCAAAAGTATTCAATATGATTATTCTTGGTGCTTTCTTGAAAGTAAAACCTGTGGTTACCGAAGAATTTATCGAAAAAGGATTACAAAAATCATTACCAGAACGTCACCACAAATTGATACCTGAAAACCTTAAAGCAGTTCAAACAGGTAAAGAATTGGTTGAAGCAGTTCAAACTTTGTAAGTATAACTTTATCGACGATCTAACAAATAAGCATAGTCGAGAAAAGATACCATTACAATAAATATAATGTAAAAAACCGAAGCAAATACAACGCTTCGGTTTTATTTTTTGCCTAAATGGAAGATAGCAAATCCAAAAAAACGTTCAATATCACATTTAGCATTAAGCACTATAAATCAGAAATAACGACGGAGTATCGAATAAATTTCACAACATTGTTTGTAAGTTAGTAGCTGTTTTACTTTTATATTTTGATTTTTTTTTGTAACTTTGCACGATTTTTTAATGAGCGTAAAACAATAAATATATATGCAAAACATTCGTAACATAGCAATTATAGCACATGTCGACCATGGCAAAACCACATTGGTAGACCGTATGCTACACCAAGCAAAATTGTTTAGAGAAAATCAAGAAACAGCTAATTTGATACTCGATAATAACGACTTGGAACGAGAAAGAGGTATCACTATATTATCAAAAAACGTATCGGTAAACTATAAAGGTACTAAAATAAATATAATAGACACCCCCGGACACAGCGATTTTGGTGGCGAGGTGGAACGTGTGCTTAATATGGCCGACGGAGTATTGTTGGTAGTAGATGCTTTTGAAGGACCTATGCCTCAAACACGTTTTGTATTGCAAAAAGCCATAGAGCTTAACCTTAAACCAATAGTGGTTATAAACAAAGTGGACAAACCAAACTGCACTCCCGAACTCACTCAAGAAGCCGTGTTCGACCTAATGTTTAACCTTGGTGCCAACGAAGAACAGCTCGACTTTCCCACTGCATATGGTTCGTCGAAACAAGGATGGATGAGTAGCGATTGGAACACACCTACCGAAGACATTTCGTATTTGATGGATTTGATAGTGGAACACATACCTGCACCAAAAACAAATGATGGTAATACTCAAATGATGATTTCGTCGCTCGACTATAGCTCATATATAGGACGCATCGCGGTGGGACGTTTGCAAAGAGGATCTTTAAAGGCAGGACAAGACGTTATGCTGGTAAAACGCGACGGCACTCAAATAAAATCCAAAATAAAAGAACTTTATGTGTTTGAAGGATTAGGTAAAGAACGAATCAAAGAGCCTATTGAAGCAGGTGAAATAACAGCTGTATTATTAGATTTGGACAAAAACATCAACTTCGAAATAGGAGATTCGGTATGTGATATAGACAATCCCGAACCTTTGAAACCTATAAAAATAGACGAACCTACTATGAGTATGCTATTTACCATCAACAATTCGCCATTTTTTGGCAAAGAAGGTAAATACGTTACCTCACGACACATACGCGAACGTTTATACAAAGAATTGGAAAAAAACCTTGCTATGCGTATCGAAGAAACCGATAGTCCGGATTCGTTGATAGTGTATGGTCGTGGCATACTACACCTTTCTATTTTGATAGAAACAATGAGAAGAGAAGGCTACGAGCTACAAGTTGGTCAACCAAAAGTAATTATAAAAGAGATAGATGGCAAGAAATGCGAACCCATTGAACAACTTACAATATTGGTTCCCGAAGAATTTTCGAGCAAAGTAATAGATATAGTTACACGCAGAAAAGGCGAAGTAAGCACCATCGACACCAAAGGCGACCGTGTGCAACTCGAGTTTACTATTCCATCGAGGGGTATAATAGGATTGCGAAACAACCTGCTTACTGTAAGCAACGGCGAAGCTATAATAGCACACCGCTTTAAGGCTTTCGAACCATGGAAAGGCGAAATGGGAACATACAAGATGGGAGCACTTATTGCCAAAGAAACAGGAACATCTACTGCATACAGCATAAGCAAACTGCAAGACCGTGGACAATTCTTTATCGAACCGGGCGAAGAGGTATATACCGGACAAGTGGTGGGAGAAGGTTTGAGACCCGATACCGACATAGTGATAAACGTAATAGTGGCAAAGAACCTTACTAATATGCGTAGCAAGAGTGCCGATGATAAATCAACCACTATACCTGCAACAAAATTCTCGCTCGAAGAGGCTATGGAATACATTCGCGAAGACGAATATTTGGAAATAACCCCGCAATCGTTGCGAATAAGAAAAATAATACTCGACGAAACTCAACGAAAAAGAGCTTCGAAAAACGAAGAAGAATAGTTTTTTTTCAAAATATTTATTTTTAAAGGACATGCTATCTCTTAAGTTGCGTGTCCTTTTTAATCTCTTGCTATATGTCATACTTTTGGGTCAAAACTCCCATGTTTACTGATTGTAAGTAGCATAGTTTGACATCCGTAATTCCGTTGACCTGAAAAATAGTAAATCTCATACCAAAAAAATCGTAGCCTTTTCAAAAAAAATCGTATCTTTGTAGAATATAAAAACAGCACATAAGGCTATAAAACCATAGCAAACAAATCGTTACACAAAATGAATAGTAATATTTTCGACAAAAAACATTGGATAGTGGCTATAGTTGCCATAGCGGTTGTGGGCGTAGTGGTGCAATACCGATATATGAACGAGTTTCCGGCATTCATACACTCGTGGAGCCAAACCGACCGTTATTCGATAGCCATAGGTTTTTTGAACAACGATTTTGACCTCTTTCACCCCGAAACACTGATATACAATAAGCAATTTCCACATTGGTGGAAAACCGATAGCGGTAGCACCATTACATCGGTAGACCTTCCGCTGATGGAATACATAGTGGCAACCATTATGAAACTGACAGACAGCACACAGCCATGGATATTCCGATTATGCACATTTTTGGCTTCTTTGACAGCTGTGTGGTTCGTATACCTTTTGGGAAGACGACTTGGAGGTCATTGGCTCAAAGGTTTATTAGTAGCTATGGTGGCCATCACTTCGCCTGTGTTTACCTACTATGCCAATGGTTTTATCCCCTCCATACCGGCAATAGCCTTTTCATCTGCAGCGCTATGGCTATATAGCAAGCACTTGAATAATGGTAGCAAAACTAAATACTTCAACCTTTCTGTCCTCATGCTTACGCTAAGCGTATTGGTACGCATGTCTCTAGCAGTAGTACTGGTAGCAGTGTTGGCATTTGAATTTTTAAGATTTTTGCGAAAAGAAACCTCTCTGTGGAACAAAGTTCCTGCCACAATACTATCGGCAATAGCCATATTGAGTTATATGCTATGGAACAAATATTTGCGAGAAATGTACGACACTATGTTTTTGAGTGGTTTGATGCCTGCCGACAGCCTTGGAGAAACCATAGACCTTCTAAAACAAGCTGCCGACAATTGGAAATATCAATACTTTAGCCAATTTCAACAATATATATTGGCAACTGTAGCTATCGCAGCTATAGGGTTTGGCATATATCGACGATGCACAAACATTTGCAAACAAACATCTATGAAACACAAACCACTATCGCTATGGTGGCTTTGGGCTTTATGTATGATAGGCTATACTATGTTTGTGATTGTTATGGTCAAGCAAGCCCCTGATCACGACTATTATTTCCTCGACACCCTATTCCTCCCTACCCTACTGCTACTTATGCTACTACTAAAAGCCACACCCAATATACCAAACAAAGTTATAGCCACTGCAATGGTCTTTATCTTGATAGGCACAGCCACTACCAAAATGACCGTAGATGTGGCCAAGAACCAAAAAGTTCGTCGCGACTACAACGACCGTTCTTACCAAACAGCCCAAAACTATCAAGGAGCCGAAGAGTTTTTGGATACTCAAGGGGTGCCGCACGATGCCAAGATACTTGCATTATACGCCTATCCGCAAAACACACCTTTTATACTGATGAACCGCAAAGGATATACCGAAATGTGGTACGACGAAGATATAATAGAAGCCGGACTTTACACCTTTGACTATGACTATATAGTGATAGAAAACGACCGCTATCGCAAAGAGTTTGACTATCATCGCAAATACCTCAACCGTTTGCAACGCATTGCCGACAACGGCAAAATAGCACTATGCCGATATACCGACACAGTAGTGTGCATCACTGCTGACGATTTTTTTGAACACAAATAATGTAAACATATAAAACATTAATAATCATGATAAAGCTAAAAAACGAAATAGAAACAATAAAAGTAGAAAATAGTGGCAATATAGAAGGCACAATATACAAAGAAATGGTGCTTACACCAACCGAAATGATGGATAAAGCCTTAATGTTTAGCCGAATTGTGATACCGGCAGGCAGTTGCATAAAAGAACATCCTCATAACCCCGAAGCCGAAATATACTACATATTGGAAGGCGAAGTGGAAGTAGCCGACAACGGTAGCAAAGCCACACTACACAGCGGCGATGTGGTATTTACCGGAGGTGGCGACACCCATAGCATAAAAAACATAGGCACCACCAATGCTGTGTTTATGGCTGTAATACTGAAATAAACAAAATACCATGCATACCAACAAACGAAAGATAATAAACGACCCAGTGTACGGATTCATAACTTTGGACAACGATATATTGTACGACATAATATCACACCCATATTTTTTGAGATTGCAACGTATCAAACAGTTAGGATTATCGTATTTGGTATATCCCGGAGCCGTACACAACCGCTTTAGTCACACTCTTGGTGCCACCTACCTTATGGGACAAGCCATAGATGTGCTTAAATGCAAAAATGTAGCCATTACCGACCACGAAGCGCTGTCGGCCAAGATAGCCATACTGCTACACGACATAGGACATGGACCATTCTCACACTCTCTCGAACACACTCTAATAACCGATATAGCTCACGAAGATATTTCACGAATGTTTATGCAAAAAATGAACAAAGAATTTGGTGGGACACTAGATACAGCCATAGCCATATTCAACAACACCTATCACAAACATTTTTTGCACCAATTGGTTTCGAGCCAACTAGACGTAGACCGTCTCGACTACTTGGCACGCGATAGTTTTTTTACAGGTGTATCGGAAGGCATCATAGGTACCGAACGAATAATTAATATGCTTAACGTAAACGACGACAACCTGGTAGTGGACGAAAAAGGAATATACTCGATAGAAAAATTCATCATATCGAGACGACTGATGTATTGGCAAGTATACCTCCACAAAACAGTGGTGAGTGCCGACTGTGTGATGATAGCAGCACTAAAACGTGCCAAATATCTGCTACAAAACGGTCACGACATAGAATGCTCGACACCATTGAAAAAGTTTCTTGCATACAACTATACATACAGCGACTTTGAAGAAAACAACGAGATACTGGAAGCGTTTTCGATGCTAGACGACTACGACATAATATCGGCCATAAAAGCTTGGAAACACTCTTCAGACTTTATACTATCAACACTATCGCAAAAACTAATAGACCGCAAACTAAACCGAATATACATATCCGACACCAAGTTTGAATCAAACGTCATAGACCATTGCACCAAACAGATAGCACAAAAATACAATATCTCGAAAGCCGATGCAAGTTGGTTTGTAACATCAGGCAAACTCGAAAACCATGCTTACGACTTTCAAGACCAAGAAATAAAAATATTGTTTAAGGACAAACATTCATCGGATATAAGCATAGCCTCCGATCAATTGGACCGCCATTTTTTGGAAAAATTGGTAACAAAGTACTATCTTTGTTTCCCAAAAGAATTAAATATCAATCTATAAAAACACATACTGCATGAAAACTCTGATATTTGCATCAAACAACAAACACAAACTCGAAGAGATACGAAACCTACTGGAAGGCATTGTGAAAATAAAAAGCCTTAAAGAAATAGGATTGGAAGGCGACATACCCGAAACTGCCGACACCTTGGAAGGCAACGCCACCCAAAAAGCCGAATGGGTGTATAGTCGCACCGGCATGGACTGCTTTGCCGACGATACCGGACTGGAAGTGGAAGCCCTAAACGGTGAACCGGGAGTGTACTCGGCACGATATGCCGGCGAAAACTGTTCATTTGCCGACAATGTAAACAAGCTACTTAAAGCATTGGAAGGACACAGTAACCGCAACGCACGCTTTCGCACCGCTATATGCCTGATAGAAAACGGTGAAAAAAAATACTTCGAAGGAATAGTAAACGGTACTATAACCACCTTCGAAGCCGGAAACGAAGGTTTTGGATATGACCCAATATTTTTACCAGAAGGACACAACAAAACATTTGCTGAAATGCCACTTGACATCAAAAACAAAATAAGTCACCGTGGACGTGCCATACAAAAACTTGTAGAATACCTGAAATCAAAATGATAAAAAAACATACAATACTTGTTGTAATAATGACATTGGCTGCAATAGCTACACAGGCTCAAACCAACAATATCGGAGGAAAAGCCATAATAGAGATATTTACCAATTTTCATACAGGAATGTATGAATACAACGACGATCGTGGGTTTGAGATGGAACGTAGCTATCTTGGCTACCAATACCAAATAAATAACGAATTATCGATAAAAAGTGTGCTGGATATAGGCATGCCAAAAGCCACGGCCAACGACTACGAACGCTTGGTATACGTAAAACATGCTCATATAAAATGGCAACATGCCAATTGGACCATACACGCAGGACTTATACCATCACTACTACACAATATTCAAGATAAAACATGGGGATACCGCTACATAATGCAGTCGGTTCAAGGCGAATATAAGTTTGGCAGCAGTGCCGACCTTGGTGTGTCAGCAGCATACAAAATAGCCGATTGGTTAGAAGCCGATATAATAATAGCCAACGGCGAAGGATATAAAAAAATACAACAAGCCAATGGACTGCTATATGGCTTAGGCACCACACTGAAAGCACCTACCGGACTTATGCTACGCCTATATGCCAACATAAACGAAGCCCCAAACAACGATGGTAGCAACATCGTGAACTATGCTATGCTAAGCGGATATAAAACCGAAAAACTTTGGATAGGTGCCGAATACACAATAGCTAAAAATCTTAAACACATAGCCAATAATAACAAAACCGGATTATCGGCATACGTATCGGCTCAAATAGCAAAAAACAGCAACATATTTGTACGTTTCGACAAATTGACATCCATAAACGAAGCATACAACGACAACGAAACAGCTATTATATTTGGATCGCAGTTCAAAATAGGAAAACACGTATACTTGGCACCAAATTTCAGACTATACTTTGATAATAATAATACGCCAAACAAATATATGCTTTATATAAATAGTAAATTTAGCCTATAGCAAAAATTATAACACATAAATAATCAAAAAAAACATAATTTCGCATACTATAAAAGCATCTTTTTTGTTATGCAAGACACAGAATGGAACAAAATTTGTATTCACACATATATAAATATAAAAAAGAAATATTATGGAACTATTAGAAGTACAAGCCACAGAAATAATACAAAGCAATTCGACCAACAACACTTATGTATTGATGCTTTACGAATCACATAGCAAACAAAACATACCCATAATGATAAGTGAATACGAAACACAAGTAATACTAATGGCACGTGAAAGAGTGAGAGCCAAACGCCCACTCACACATGATCTTTTGTGCGACATAATGGAAGCTTTTTCGCTGACAGCCATCAAAGTAGTTATAGAAAAATTCAACGAAGGAGTTTTTTATTCCAATATATTCATCTCCGATGGAATCTCAACTCAAAAAATAGACAGTCGCACTAGCGATGCCATAGCATTGGCACTAGCATTACGAATACCAATCTACGCCACTCAATCAGTATTAAACGAAGTAGGAATATCTGAAAACACATTTATACACGATTCGGACGATGGTATGATAGATCAAGCAAACAAAAAATTAAGCATCGAAGAACTAGAACAACAACTAAAAATACTCGAACACAACGAAGAATACGAGAAAGCAGCCGAACTGCTGAATAAAATAAATAAACTAAAAAGCGAAAATGCAGAAAACAACTAATAAACAAGAGCACAAACTATGACTGACAACAGAATAATTGAATTTAACGAAGCAGCAAGCTACATACTAAACCAGTGCACACTAAAACCCGAAATAGGTATAATACTTGGAAGCGGGTTAGCAAACTTGGTAAACTATATAGACAACCGCATCACTATACCATACACTGAAATACCTAATTTTAAAACATCTACAGCCATTGGACACAAAGGCAATTTGATTATAGGCACATTGGGTGGTAAGTGTGTAATGACTATGCAAGGACGATTTCATTACTACGAAGGCTACACCATGCAAGAAGTTACATTCCCCATACGTGTAATGCACGCCATAGGCATAAAAAAACTTATGGTGTCGAACGCTGCAGGAGGAATAAACCCCACCTTCAGAGTGGGCGACCTTATGATGATAACCGACCACATCAACCTAATGCCCAATCCTCTGATAGGAAAAAACATCGACGAAATAGGACCTCGCTTTCCGGATATGACATGTGCCTACAATCTTAAACTAAGAGAATTGGCAATACGCACAGCCTCCTCGTTGAACATTGAGTTGAAACAAGGTGTATATGTGGGAGGTACAGGTCCCACATTCGAAACACCTGCCGAATACAAATTCTTTGGCATAATAGGCGGCGATGCCGTAGGTATGTCGACAGTACCCGAAGTAATAGTGGCTCGACACTGCGGAATTGATGTATTTGGAATATCGGTAATATCCAACGAAGCACACACTATAACCGAAGATACCGTAAACGATGGTAACGACGTGATAATAGCAGCTAACAAAGCCTCCGAAAAAATGAGTTTACTATTTAAAAAGATTATAGAGAACATCTAAAAAAATGGCAGAAACAAATATAGCAAAAGAAAACACACCGGCAGAGTTAGGTTCAGAACCTATCCGCAAACTACTTTTAAAATACGCCGTTCCGGCAATTATAGCAATGACGGCATCGTCATTATATAACATTATAGATAGTATATTTATAGGGCATGGAGTGGGTTCGTATGCCATAAGTGGATTAGCTATAACATTTCCCCTCATGAACCTTTCGGCAGCGTTTGGTGCCATGATTGGCGTAGGTGGCTCGTCGATATTATCAATATTTTTAGGACAACAAAAACACAACTCGGCAAAAAAAGTTCTTACCAATGTAGTAGGACTTAACATCGTGTTGGGACTACTATTTATGATATTCGCACTCATATTCCTCGACCCTATTCTATACTTCTTTGGTGCTAGCGAAGTTACCATAGGCTACGCTCGCGACTATATGCAAATAATATTATTTGGCAACGTAATAACACATCTATATCTTGGAATTAACAGCCTACTGCGAGCCTCGGGACACCCAAAACAGGCTATGCTTGCCACTTTTCTTACAGTGATACTAAACACAGCCCTCGATCCATTGTTTATATTCACTTTCGATATGGGCATACAAGGAGCAGCATGGGCTACAGTAATATCTCAAACAATATCTCTGATATGGCTTTTGAAAATATTCAGCAACAAAAACGAAGTAGTCCATTTCGAAAAGAAAATCATCTCGTTCGACAGCAAAATAATAAAACAGATTATATCCATCGGGCTATCTCCCTTTTTGATGAATTTTGCAGCATGCTTTGTGGTTATTTTAATCAACCAATCGCTCAAAAAATATGGCGGCGACTTGGCCATAGGAGCCTACGGCATTGTAAACCGTGTAGTGTTTTTGGTGGTGATGGTGGTGATGGGGCTAAACCAAGGCATGCAACCAATAGCAGGATACAACTTTGGAGCAGGAAACATCGAGCGAGTAAAACATGTGCTTAAACTAACGATATATGTGGCCACCGCCGTTACAACCTTAGGTTTCCTTATCGGTCAGATACTCCCAACACTTGTGGTAAGTGCATTCACTACAGAAAAAGAACTTATATCTCTTGCATCAGATGGATTGAGACTTACTCTTATAGCATTTCCTATAGTAGGTTTCCAGATAGTGGTATCAAACTTTTTCCAATGTATAGGAATGGCAAGTAAAGCCATTTTCTTTTCGCTTTCACGCCAAGTGTTATTCCTTATACCCGGACTATTGATACTGCCTAATTTCTTTGGCACATTCGGAGTATGGATAAGTATGCCGATATCTGACACCATTGCAACCATTGTGGCTGCTATAATGCTATGGCAATTTTTAAAGAAATGGAAATAATAAAATTATTACCTACACAATAACAAAAAGGGATTAGCATCACTTGATGCAATCCCCTTTTATTATTATGCTATGCATTGAGTCATTACTATATTTTGAATGATTTCTTTATCTTGTCCACATAGTCAAGTTTTTCCCATGCAAAGAAATCAACCTCTTTCTTTATCTCTTTTCCATTTTTGTACAATGTTACCACTTTGGTAAATGGGTCGCGACCAAAGTGGCCATACGAAGCTGTTTCCAAGAAAATAGGATTTTGCAAACCGTAACGTTTCACTATAGCGTAGGGACGCATATCAAAAATAGTACTTACTTTTTGGGCTATTTCGCCATCGGTCATATTCACATTGGCAGTTCCAAAAGTGTTTACATATAGTCCTACGGGTTGAGCGATACCAATTGCATATGCCACTTGCACCAATGCCTCGTTGCAAACACCTGCAGCCACAAGGTTTTTGGCAATATGACGAGTTGCGTATGCGGCACTACGGTCTACCTTGCTCGAATCTTTTCCACTAAAAGCACCACCGCCATGTGCTCCCTTGCCACCATAGGTATCCACTATTATTTTGCGTCCGGTCAATCCTGTATCGCCATGAGGACCGCCTATTACAAATTTTCCTGTAGGATTAACGTATAATTTATAATCTTTCTTTTCGAACAACTGACGATTTTCGTCAGATAGCTTTGTCAAAACACGAGGTATCAATATTTCTTCGATATCTTTTTTTATGGTATCTTGCATAGCCTTTTCGGAGTCGAAATCGTCGTGCTGAGTCGAAACGACTATTGTATCAATACGCATAGGTTTGTTGTCGTCGGAATATTCTATGGTTATCTGACTTTTAGCGTCGGGACGAAGATAGGTCATCTGCTTGCCCTCGTGTCGGATGTTAGCTAATTCCAACAAGAATATATGAGCCAAAGTAAGAGGCAAAGGCATATATTCGCGTGTTTCTTTGCAAGCATATCCAAACATCATGCCTTGGTCGCCGGCACCTTGTTCTTTGCTATCTTCACGTTCCACTCCTTGATTTATGTCGGGCGACTGTCCGTGTATGGTGGATATAATACCGCACGAGTTTGCTTCAAACATATACTCGCCCTTTGTGTATCCTATTTTTTCTATCACATTGCGTACTGTAGCCTGAACATCTACATAATCGGTGGTTTTCACTTCGCCACTGACTACTACCAAGCCTGTTGTTACCAATGTTTCGCATGCAACTTTTGCATTGGCATCTCTACGCAAAAATTCATCGAGCAATGCGTCCGATATTTGATCCGCTACTTTGTCCGGATGTCCTTCAGAAACTGATTCTGATGTAAAATAATAAGCCATTTTTTTAGTTTTAATACATTAATAAATAACAAAACTCTACTTGAGTCTGTTTTAATTATTGAATGCAAAAAATGTTTGATTTTGTGATTGTAGCTAAGAAAATAATTCTCTGTTTTAGCATTTTTTCTTGTGGTTGCAATCATTACAAATCTATCCACTTTGCGTTTGCAAAGGTACGACTTTTTTTGCAATCGGCAAAGTATTTTTCAAAATATATTTTTACATCATTCTAATACATATATTTACCTATTCACCTTATGGTCGAAAAAAATAGTCTGCATAGCATATAATTTTTCGCAACGTGGTTATTTTTGCCACATATCGCTATTTCGCAAAAAAAATATCAAAATCATTTCTATCTGCAAAAGCACAAAAAAAAATCCCCACTCAAACACTACCTTGCATTTTGATGGGGACTTTACCTATCGGGAATTAATTTTCCCAATGAATCTTATTTATTTTTTGAAGTAACGATTGTATAAACCTTCAAAACCTTTTCCGTGACGAGCTTCGTCTTTTGCCATTTCGTGTACTGTGTCGTGTATAGCATCAAGGTTGCGTTCTTTAGCTATTCGTGCGATACGCATTTTGTCTTCGCAAGCACCGGCTTCGGCATTCATACGTTTTTCGAGGTTTGTTTTTGTATCCCAAACGCATTCGCCAAGCAATTCGGCAAATTTTGCACAGTGTTCGGCTTCTTCCCAAGCATAGCGTTTGAACGCTTCGGCTATTTCGGGATAACCTTCTCTGTCGGCTTGACGGCTCATGGCCAAATACATACCTACTTCGGTAGCTTCGCCCATAAAGTGAGCATTCAAGTCTTTTATCATTTCTTCACCTGTACCTTTGGCTATACCTATTTCGTGTTCGGTAACAAAAGTCAAAGGACCATTTTCATTCAATACTTTCCATGTAACTTTTTGTTTACATTGTGGACATATTTCCGGTGCGGAATCACCTTCGTGAACGTATCCGCATATTGGACAACTAAATTTCATATTCTTGTATTTTTGATTGTTTATTAATAAATATATTTATCTTTGTTTTGTTCTTATTTTGCAGGCTCCCATTTACATCTTACCGGCGACACTATTTTGCCTTCTTCTTTAAGTTGTTTGAAAGCCTTGTCTATTTCTTTTCTATCGGCTTGCAATGCTTTTTCCACATCTCCGGCACTCATTGGCTTTCCTGTGTTTTTCATCACTTCCAACACTTTATCCTTCATACTTTATTCTTTTTTTTGCAATCGGCAGAAAGTAAATCTCTCAATCTATTTCTGCCGATTTTGGTTATTTGACTATTCTTCTTCAAATTCGTCTTTACCTACTCCGCACAGTGGGCATTGATAATCGGCGGGAACATCTTCCCATTTTGTTCCGGGAGCTATTCCGTTTTCAGGGTCTCCGGCTACTTCGTCGTATACGTATCCGCATACTGTACAAACATATTTTTTCATTTTTTTCTA
>JAFWZP010000068.1 GCA_017522255.1 Bacteroidales bacterium
TTCTACTTTCTTTTGATTGAGTGTAGCGGGCTACACGATTGAAAAAGAAATAGAAAGATTTTAAGAAAAAACGCAAAGCACGCAAAAGTTCTTTTATTTTTTAATAGTGTTCATAGAACGTGGAATTTTTAGAAGTTGCCTTTACTATGTTGCATATTTTTGATGAAAAATGTTGTCTACTACTTTTTTTCTATCTCATTTGCATATTAGTTTTGCCGACTAAAACAAAAAAATGTATTATTATTTAGGTTCTTGTAGGAGATAAGTATTTTTACTATTTGTTTGATTTTTATAAATGTAAAAGAGGCGTGACTATCGTAAAAACGCTGTGTAAAAAAGTTTTATTTTTCTTGTAATACTCTTGTAATATATTCGAACTACTTTTGCACCGTGAAAATTTAAAACATACAAAAAGAGAAATACAATGAAAAAACATGTAATTTTAGCAGGACTTTTAGCCTGCATGGGAATTTCGCTTCAGGCACAAGAATCAAAGCCGGAAGAACCAAAAGGTAAAACAATTGTTCAAGTATTCGGAAATTTCAATAGCGAATTTGATGCCGATGACTGCAACTATGGTTTTGAATTAGAACGTAGCTATTTAGGCTATGAGTACAAATTAGAAAATGGACTTTCGATGAAAGCAGTAATGGATGTGGGTAAATCGTCGAATGTAGACGATTATCACCGATTGGCTTATATCAAGAATGCAATGTTGTCGTGGAAAACGGGGGAACTTACATTGAATGGTGGGCTTATATCGACCACACAATTCAATTTTCAAGAAAAATTTTGGGGCTACCGCTACATCATGAAATCATTCCAGGATCAATACAAATTTGGTAGCAGTGCCGACCTTGGTATATCGGCAACCTACAAATTCAACGATCGAATTTCGGCCGATGCTATCATAGTGAATGGTGAAGGCTACAAGAAAATACAACAAAACAATGGTTTGAATTATGGATTAGGTCTAATAGTTAACCCTATTTCTAATTTCTATGTTCGTTTATATGGCGGATTGAACACAAGCGATGAAATTGAGGATAAAAACATTGCCAACATAGCAACCTTTGCAGGATACAAATCGGATAAGTTTACAATGGGTGTGGAATACAACTATATGCAAAACTCGTCGTTCGACAGCAATGCCGACAAAGATGGTTATTCGATATTTGCTTCCGTAAAACTTTCGAAAACGACAGAACTTTATGCACGTTTCGACGAGCTAAGTTCTAAAAATGAATTGATTTCTGCAAAAGATGAGTCGGCTGCCATTGTAGGTGCTCAATTTAAATTGGGCAAATATGTAAAGATAGCACCCAATTTCAGAATAAGTATGCCTAAGGCCGAAGGTGCAGAAAATTATTGTTCGGCATACATAAGTTGTTACTTTGGATTATAAAACATTAAAATATAGATAAGATGAAAAAGATTTTTTTGACAATTTCAACATTAGTATTCGCCCTTGGTATGTCATCGTGTGGCGATAGTACAAACAATGAGTCTCGTGTGGCTCAAGAACTTTCGGGAGCCGGAGCCACCTTTCCACTTCCATTTTACAATGTAATATTCGAACAATTTGCCGAAAAAACAGGCGATGCAGTAGCCTATGGCGGTATAGGTTCGGGTGGTGGTGTGCGTAATCTGAAAGACAAGATTGTGGACTTTGCAGGTAGTGATGCTTTTCTTACCGATAGTGAGATGAGAGATATGCAACCGGTAATTCATATTCCTACATGTATGGGTGCCGTGGTAGTGGCCTACAATTTGGACGGTGTAGATAATTTAAACCTTACAGGAGACATTGTTGCAGATATTTTTGCAGGAAATATAACTATGTGGAACGACCCTCGCTTAGTGGCTGTCAATCCGGATGTTAATCTTCCTGCCGAAGCTATCATGCCTGTATTTCGTTCGGATGGTTCGGGAACAACATTTGTATTTACCGACTATCTTTCAAAGGTAAGTCCGATGTGGGCTGCCAAATATGGTGCAGGAAAATCGGTTAATTTCCCTTGCGGACAAGCGGCTAAAGGCAATCCCGGTGTAGCCGGAGTAATATCGCAAACTAAAAACACTATCGGTTATGTGGGTTCGGAATATGCCTTCGCTCAAAAAATACCATACGCCAAAATAGAAAATTCCAAAGGAGAATTTGTTTCGCCTTCGAGCGAAAGTATTTCGGCTGCTGCTTCAGGCGAAATACCTGCCGACACTCGTACATCGATAACCAACTCTGACGCAGATGGTGCATACCCTATCAGCTGTTTTACTTGGATGATTATATATAAAGAACAAAACTATTCCAATCGTTCAAAAGAGCAGGCTATTGCTACTCTAGATCTGATAAAATACATACTTTCTGATGAAGCTCAAAGTATTACATCTGAAATACATTATGCACCACTTCCTGCCAAAGCAAAGGAACTAAGCATAAATAATCTGAAATCGGTTACATACAACGGTGTTGCTATAATGCAATAATACTAAGTGAACTATGAACGATAAAATATATAAAATACTTCTATTTGCATCGGCATTGATAATACCGTTGGTATGTGGGGGCGTAATCTACGCCCTCTTTACCGATGCTTATGAGGCCTTTCAACATTTTGGATTTTTAAAATTTCTTACTTCGTCGGATTGGAGTTATACCCAAGGAAATGAACAATATGGTGCTTTGCCGTTTATTTCGGGAACATTAATGACTACTTTGCTTGCTATTATTTTTTGTATTCCTTTCTCGTTGTCTGTAGCTTTTTTTACAGGAGAATATTTTAGAGGTACAAAGATTGCTGCTGTATTGGGTACCGTCACCGACTTATTGGCGGGTATTCCTTCTATAATATATGGGTTATGGGGTTTCTATACTCTACGTCCTATAATAATGTCGTTGGATATTTCGCCACAAGGTTCCGGAGTACTTACTGCATCGTTAATGCTTGCAATTATGATTATTCCATACGCATCATCGCTAAGTGCCGAGTTTATAAAGATGGTTCCCAAAGAACTTAAAGAAGGTGCTTATAGTCTTGGTGCTACACGTGCCGAAGTGGTAAGAAAAATAATATTTCCTGTAGCTGGATCGGGTATATTTTCATCGTATGTGTTGGCCATTGGTCGTGCTTTGGGCGAAACAATGACTGTAACAATGCTTATAGGGAATACCAATAATATACCGGATTCTATTACATCAACAGGCAACTCGATGGCTTCGATAATTGCCAACCAATTTGGCGAAGCATCCGATCTGCGTCTTTCCTCTCTCATAGCCATTGGGCTTATTCTTTTCCTTATTACTGCAATAATAAATATGATAGGTAAAATGATGATTAAACGTGCAAGAATATCTTAACAGACTATGACAAATACTAGAATTAAACGCCGTTTGGCAAAAGATAAATTATTATTGTGGACAATATATTTGTTTGCCGCACTTACAGCATTACCACTATTGGCAATATTGGGCGAGGTTATTCTTCGTGGCTACGACCAAATATCGTGGGAGTTTCTAACACAACCAACTCCTACAGCCTACAAAGCTATGAAAGCCATGGAAGCAGGCAAAAGCATACCGGGAGGTATTGCCAATGGCATAATTGGCACTATGATTATGCTTGGCATGGCAGCTGTTTTTGCCATACCATTGGGTATTTTGTGTGGAACTTTTTTGGCCGAGAATGCAAAAAACCGTTTTGCAAAGGTTGTAAGCTATCTTACCGATTTGCTACAAGGAACACCATCGGTAATAATAGGTATTGTTACATATATTTGGGTTGTAGTGCCAATGAAAGGCTATTCGGCAATAGCAGGTAGTGTAGCATTGTTCATTATGATGTTGCCACTTATTATTCGCTCCACAGAAGAGACTTTAAAGATACTTCCTTCATCGCTAAAAGAATCGGCATTGGCACTTGGCGGAAACAAAGCACGTGTAATGCTCAAAGTGCAACTTCCTGCAGCTTTTGGCGGTATATTTACAGGTGTATTGCTTGCCATATCAAGGGTTATTGGCGAAACAGCACCTTTGATGTTTACAGCCTTGGGCTGTTCTTTCATACGCTGGTCGGTAGACAAACCTATATCGGCAGTGCCTCTGCTGATATGGGAGTTTTTCAACGACCCAAATCTTCAGGAACTTATTTGGGGTGCATCGCTCTTTCTTCTATTATTTGTTCTTTTATTAAATATAACAGCTAAATATATTGCAAAAAAATGGAATCAATAACACCAATACTTGAATTTAAAAAGACTTGTGTATCATACACCAAACAAACAATGGCAGTGAAATATGTGTCGGCAGCCATAGAAAGAAATACCATTACAGCCATTATGGGACCTTCGGGCTGTGGAAAATCTACACTGCTACGTGCAGCAAACCTTATGCACAATTTATATCCCAATATAACCGTAACGGGCGAAATACTGCTGAATGGCGAAAATATTCTTTCGATGGAACCAATAGAAGTACGTCGTAAAATTGGAATGGTATTTCAACGACCAACACCATTTCCTACAATGAGTATTTACGATAATGTGTTGTCGGGATTTACTCTTAATGGTATTCGTTTGCCAAAAGAGGAAAAAGACATTACTGTCGAACGTTGCTTGAAAAGTGTAAGTTTGTGGGACGAAGTTAAAGATGTGCTAAACAAAAAAGGTACATTCCTTTCCGGAGGACAACAACAGAGGTTATGTATAGCACGTGCGTTGGCAATGAAACCCAATGTTCTGCTGATGGACGAACCAACTTCGGCCCTCGACCCTATAGCAACCAAACATATAGAAGAACTGCTTTTGGAATTACAAAAAGAGGTTACCATACTTATTGTTACTCATAATATGGGACAGGCTATGCGAATATCATCACGCTCTATGTTTATGTATTTGGGTGAACTGGTAGAATATGCCGATACCGCAACTATCTTTTCATCGCCCTCCGACGAACGCACAAAATCATACCTAACCGGAAGAATGGGATAATTGTTGACGTAAAAATAATTTCACCAGCTGTTGCCCGATATAAACCTATAGGCTAAATTTGAAATCCCTGATGGATATAGTATAAAAAAACGGTTTATTTACCTCAAAAAAACGGTTTATTTACCCCAAAAAAACCGTTTTTTCATACTAAAAAAACCGTTTATTTGTACTAAAACCCTCAAGCTTATTTATTTTTCCCTTTAGGTTTTTTATTTTATCCTTAGGGTAAATTTGATAAGACGGTCGCTCACACCTCAAAAAGTTACACTTTTTACCCTGAAAAGTGTGATTTTTCACCCCTAAAAGTTATACTTTTTGTATGTTTATCGACCGAATTACAGATTTTATCGACCGAGTTATTGATTTTGCCGTAAGGAATTTCTAAAAATTCCACGACCTAAGCAAGTGTTCATTTTTTAATGTTGATATTCCGCAAATCACTCGCTAAAGCATTTTTCGTGTTTACACGGCAAACATATATCAAAAAAAACTCCCAAGCCATTGCAGGCTTGGGAGTTGTATGACATCAAAGTATTTCAGGTATGCTTTTAGGCAATTTCTAAAAATTGCTTTGCAGGTGATTTGCGGAATTTTCTTAGGAAGATTTCTACTTTCTTTTGATTGAGCATAGCGGGCTATGCGATTGAAAAAGAAATAGAAAGATTTCAAGAAAAAACACAAATCACGCAA
>JAFWZP010000069.1 GCA_017522255.1 Bacteroidales bacterium
GCTGCATCGCGAGGAAAATTCATCGGCATCGCGAGGGGATTTCTGGGTGATATACTAGCACGAAATTGATGGTATACCATCATGCCAATTACACCCTATTGTGAACAGATTGGTGATAGGGTATGAATAAAAAAGAGGTATAGTATGCAGGCTTTGGATACGTATGCGGCGGTATAGTCCAGGAGTTTCACTACAGGGCGTGCAACGGCACTGCTCGCTCCAAAGTCGGCTTCGTAAGAATAGTGATTTTCATTGTCCGATTCGGTCGACGACAACGAGATTACAAGCTCACCACTTGCCGAAAAACCTATATTTTTAACGTCGAAAGAAAAATTTGATTGTATTACAACTTTCATATCTATAACACTTTATCTTTATTAAATAATATCTTTTACTGAACAAAGTTACATTTTTTCTTTTATATATCAAAAATAATTATTACTTTTGTACTTTCAAAACAAACAGCAAGATGAGCAACTATATTACATATAAACCCTATATAACTTCGACCAAAAAAGGTGGAGTATCGGCTGTTTTTTTGAGTAAAAAATCACAAAATTTCCACATCTCCAACACTTCTCAAGCCACTGTAAAAGAATATGTTTACTATGGTTTTGGGTTATCTTGTTCTCCGCTTTTGCACTATCGCTTTGCTTACCGTGCAAATTCCTACGGAAACGCTATCGCGAACCTACTAGGTTCGCTTCATACCGGGAAAGAAAGAGACTCAGAGACAGGCTTTTCCTACTTCGGAGCTAGGTATTATGACTCGGATTTAATGACTAATTGGTTGAGTGTAGACCCTATGGCGGATAAGTACCCGGGGTTGTCGCCATACGCCTATTGTGGGTGGAATCCGGTGAAGTTGGTGGATCCGGATGGAAGGATGGTCTCTCCTATATATGATGCTGATGGTAATTTTTTGGGTACTGATGATAAAGGTCTACAAGGTGAGGCTTTAATAATGAATAAGGCAGATTTTCATCAAGGAATGTCTAACGAAGAAGCAAGAACAAAAGGACGAACTCTTGATAATATGTCTAATACACAAGCTTTGGAGTTTGCAAATAATGGAAATTTTAAAGAATTTCTAAATCATTACAATTCACTCTCAAGTAGACCTGATTGGGATGGGTTTGTAACAATTTCTGAAGGGATTCAATGGGCAAAAGATCATCCAAATGCTTTGAAAAATATTACATCAGATAATACGTTGTATATTAATGCAACGTTATTGAATTTAGGGTCTTTAACTATAAGTAATTGTGGCTTGAGTGTTGGTGGAGATTTTAAGAATGTTAATTTACTTAGGTATGTGAATATAAAAAATCTTTGTTCAGTTAATACAACATATGCATTAGGCAATACTAGTATAAAACTTTTAGACAATAATGGAACTATTGCATTTAAAGGAGATGAATATGATTGGAATTATCACAAAAATAGCACATTTCGCAACTCTTTGGTCTTTTTAGAAAGACAAAGAAGTGGAATAAACGATACTCATGGATTTAAAGTTGAAATATATGGAACTGCAAAAATCAATAAAAAATGGCCATTTTAATATTCTTGTTATATCAATAATCTGTTTACTTATGTTTTCTTGTATTGGTATACGAATTGGAACCGAAATAGATTTAGGTAATGGATATTATTATGTACAAGATTCGCCACAATGTATTTGTCATGGAGATGGAGATATAATTTTGCCACAAAATTGGGAGAATGATGATATTGTTGTGAGAGTTCAATATAACGATTCTATAATAATCGGAACGTGTTCTTCTGGCTATTATGCTACAGATTCTACAATTTATGTAATCAACAAAAATACAGGTTCTATTTCTATATTAGACGAGCCTAATTTAATACATTATAGTGGCAGGTATGAAGATATTAAGAATCATCGCAGGTATGCGAGAAAATAGGAATATGATAAAACATAATGATAAATATTAATCAAAATATTTTATAGCATACTTGAAATGATTGATTTTTTGAGATATTTTGACATAAAAAAAGATATAATAGAAATCGGAAACTCCTTCCAAACTTTCACCGGGAAAGAAAGAGACTCAGAAACAGGCTTTTCCTACTTCGGAGCACGGTATTATGATTCGGATTTGATGACGGGGTGGCTTAGCGTGGACCCTATGGCGGATAAGTATCCTGGGTTGTCGCCTTATGCTTATTGTGCTTGGAACCCGATTAGATTGGTGGACCCGGATGGAGAGGATATAATACTTGTAATATGGGCAAGTCATGATGGAAAAGTTGGACATGCTGGTATTGCTATTTCAAATTATCGTAAAGAAACAGATGCTAATGGTCAAACGAAAATGGTTCCCGATGGAACTTATACTTATCGTGATCTTTGGCCAAGTAGTAATGTAGGAAAAACTAATTTTAATGATAATGTGCCTGCGGCATATGGCAACTATAATAAAGTTACGTTAGACCAATTATTAATAGAAGATGTATCAGGTGGAGAAGGTCAGCCATGTGATGGATTAATACAGTTTACCACCGATTATGATTTAGATACCAGAATACAGCAAAGTCTAAATAATTTTGAAGAATCGACCCCATCGTATAATGGCTTAACAGTTAATTGTTCTGATTATGTAGAAGCAGCCTTGGAAGCAATGGTTGGAAGACAATTGCCAGTCGATGAAAAATTATCTTCAAACACAAGTGCAACAACTCCTAATCAAGTCTATAAAACTGCTGCTACTTTAAAAAATGGAAAGATACTAAAAGATCCCAAAGATAAAGTAAATGACGGATTTATCAAAGCTGTATCAGGTGGTCCAATGAAACAAAAAATTGCAAAAAGTTTGCTTGATTAATTATGAGAAAAATATTATGTTTAATATTTCTTTTATCGTTAGAGGGTTGTAGTGTACTTTCCCTTAAAGAAAATTCTATAGAAAGTATTGTTATCGAAGAAAGGAAGACTGGTTCAAGAATTAAAATAATTGATCAATCCCAAATCTCTCAGTTATTAAAAGTCATCAATTCAAGCAGAAAAGAATTCGGTATTTTTAAGGGCAATTACATAATCACTATTTTGTATAGAAATAAAGAGATTAAAACAATTTTAATTGAAGGAGATATGCTTAAAATAGATGGTGTTACCTATAGAATGAGCAAAAAAAATGCTCTTATTATTGAAAAATATTTTGAAGATGGATAGAGAGTGAAAAGTCTCAACATTATTGATAAAATTTGATTTTAGTAAGAAATTTAAATTAGTATATAGATTTGCTTGATAAATTGATATCTCAATGCAGAGAAAAATACCACCCGATGTAGTTGGAACTATATCGGGTGACAAATAAATTTTCCTCGTGATGAAAAATTTATTTAGTCATCCACCTTATTTAATATACAAATCAAAATAAATGTGTAATTTTGCAGTCCGAAAACAAGTAACAATTATGGTTCAAACACAGCTGAAATACAATATTAGAAGTAGTCAAAAATATTCCCAATCCTTTACCGGGAAAGAAAGAGACTCAGAAACAGGCTTTTCCTACTTCGGTGCTAGGTATTACGACTCGGATTTAATGACGGGGTGGTTAAGCGTGGATCCTATGGCGGATAAATATCCTAGTTTGTCGCCTTATGCTTATTGTGCTTGGAACCCTGTTAAGCTGGTGGACCCGGATGGGGAAGAGATATGGATAAATGGTGAAACTGGAAAAATTAAATATTCCATAGGAATGTCTTCAAAAGATTTGTCAGGTTTTTCAAAACTAACAGTAGATGCTCTTAACAGTATATACTCATCGTGTGATAAAGGTGCAGAATTAGTAAATACATTAACGGTTTCTGATAATATATTCAACATAAAACAACAGACTTTAAATGATGTAAGCAAATATACACCGGAATATGGAAGAAGTGCTCATGCAAAAAATGATGATCTTTTAGTTGAAAATTGGCATAGTATAATTGAAAAAGGTTATAGGATAGGCTCTGGAGGCGATATTCTATGGCGTTCTGATGGTTATTATATATTTACAACAGAAGGTCTTAGAAATGATCCAGTTTTTCAGTTGATTCATGAATTAAGCCATGCTTATGATTCTAATACAGGAAATATGAATGCCAATAAGTATAATGAATTAGAATTAAATGAATGGAGTGCATGCTTAAGATCTAATTATATTGGTTCGTATATGGGATTTCCTAAGCAAATTATTTATGGTGGAAAAGCTGATACAAATGGAAACTACATAGAAGATACGGGAATAAAATTATTCGATGATAATGGAAATGAAATAAACCCATTCTAGTATGAAAAAGAATTTTATTATAGTGATATATGCTTTGATAACATTTTACATTCCTTTAAAAGCACAAAAAGATACATCTTTGTATAGGTATGATACCATTCAATTTGAACAAACTTTAAAAAAAGTTCTTACTGATAAAATTGATACTTCTTATATAAGAGTATGCATACCAAACAACGATATTAAACCAGGTCTCTCCTTAAATTATGATCGTATTCACATTTCTTGTCAAGATGGTACAATTATAATTTTTTTGCCTTTTCGAACAATCACCACTGACATAATTAAAAATGAAATGGAGAAAAGGTATGGAAAAGATATATCCTATAGTATTGGAAATGGATATTTAGACACATTGCGAAGAGCCGGTACTAATGCTGTATTTTTCAATTTACCTGTGGATTCATCTCTCTATTATCCTCAAACTCGTATATATGAAGGCATTGATGAAAAAGGAAAATGTTGGAAACTGATTTTGTTAGAATATATATCAATTAGCTATGAAAATGCGCCATTGGAAATGAAAGAATTTTATGATTTAATACTCAATGAGTACAAATTTCTTTCTCCTGAAGAAGTAGTCAATTTTCGTCATTTGCCAATATATAGAGAAAATCTTTTACAATGTAACCCTCGCTAAAAATATGTATCAAAACTATATAAAACATAACACCGAAACACTGCCAAAATACCCCCAATCCTTCACCGGGAAAGAAAGAGACTCAGAGACAGGCTTTTCCTACTTCGGTGCGAGGTATTACGATTCGGATATTTTGACTGGTTGGTTAAGCGTGGATCCTATGGCGGATAAATATCCTAGTTTGTCGCCTTATGCTTATTGTGGGTGGAACCCTATCAAGTTGGTGGATCCTGATGGAGAAGAACCTGATATTTTTATGTTTCCATTGGAAGATAAAGGGTATTCTGTTTTTTATAAAGGCAGTAAGTTTATAAAGCAACGTGATAATACATTTCAGATTATGGCTCATGGGAATTCTTCTTATATGAGAGAAGTTCGGAATGGCAAAAATGTTCCAAAAAGTGAAGGGGCAATAAATAGTGCTCAAAAATTTGATAATGTATTTCGCAATAATTCGAAGTGGAATTTGGGAAAACATAAGAAAGGATTTTCTGTTGTGCTGTTTTCTTGTAATACAGGGAAAGGTAATAATTCTTTGGCGATGAATTTATCATTAGAATATCAAAATATAACGGTTATAGCACCATCTAGACAAATTTGGTTTTCAGAAAAAGGATTTATAGGCATATATGGAAAAACAGAATCTAAGAAAAGAAACGAAGCTGATCCTGGATATTGGCTTGTTTTTCAAAATGGTAAAGTTGTTGCTGCTTATGATTCTACATGGATACCTGGAGAGTCAACAAAGGGGCACGACGTTGATATTTCAACCATACCCAATGGGCATATAGATGGTGTTTCTATAGGAGAAAAGGAAATAAAAAAAGGAGATAAAGAAATATGAAAAAAAGAATTTTACAATATTGGACAATTATTCTCTTAACAGCATGTTCAACACATAGTTCAGAACATGATGTCTCGTCGGTTGAAGTATGTTTGTCAGAGTATAGTTATTCGACTACTCATATAGATAAAATTAGTCACATATTATCAACTGGTGACACTGAAATGTATTTGTCAATTTATACTCGATTCAGTGATGATGGAGTAGCTGATGCGATATTGCCAATTTCAATTGTTATGGCAAATAAATATAACTATAAAACAGCTTG
Organism: Bacteroidales bacterium; assembly: GCA_017522255.1. Lineage (GTDB taxonomy): Bacteria > Bacteroidota > Bacteroidia > Bacteroidales > P3 > HGM05376. The sequence goes on from JAFWZP010000069.1 coordinate 6,054, forward strand.
TTATCATGTATATGAAATACTTACATCTCTATATCGAAACTATTATTTGTATGATGATAATATTGATAGTATAACCTTTCAAATTGCAAATGATTATCTTGAAAGATCAAATATAGAAACAGAAAAACAATAAGAAATATGTATCAAACCCAACTGAAATACATGCAAAAAAGTACTCCATCCTTTACCGGGAAAGAAAGAGACTCAGAGACAGGCTTTTCCTACTTCGGAGCACGGTATTATGATTCGGATTTGATGACGGGGTGGTTGTCTGTAGACCCTATGGCGGATAAGTATCCTGGCTTGTCGCCGTATGCTTATTGTGGGTGGAATCCGATTAGGTTGGTGGATCCGGATGGGGAGGAGATAGCGATGAATGATGATGGATGGAATGTAAATCATAGAGAAAAAACTATTACTAAAGTTTCTGATAATGGTGGAAATTTTGCCCAAATAGAGTATAATAATAGCGGAGAAATAATAAATACTTCATTTTCTAGTATTGACGATTTTACTTACCAATATGAGAATATGGGATATACTGTAAATAGAGAAGAAAAGCAATCGGAGAGTAGTATTGGGATAGATGTTGAAAATGAAACATCTTTAAGTGGAAACGCACTTATTGGTATGGGAATAACATCTGATTTAATTGGCGAGGTTGGTAATGCTATGTATAATGAAAAGAATGGTACATGGATTGGTAAAGATGGTAAAGTGCGTAGCATGTCTTGGGGTGGTAATCAATATACCGGAGGAAAAAACAAATTTGCAAAAGTTACTTCACAACGATTAAAAGTTGGTGGGAAATTACTTGGATTTTCTAGTCAGATAATTACAGCAGCTAATATCGAAATGGATTATCGTTCAGGAAATCTTACTCAATTTGGAAGAATATTAGAACATGGTATAAATATAGGTTCGTCTATACCCTTATATGGTACAGTCTTTTCTGTTTTTTATGAATTAGGAAAAGAACATGGTCCAAGCACTTGGTTTTAAAAGATGATACTCAAATGAAGAATATATATAAACATATTTACTATATGGAATCATATTTTGTTAGAAAATATGACAGATTATGGCATCTTGAAGAACAATATTATATAGCAGGTGCAATTCTTTGTGGTATCGTTTTTTGTTATTCTCTTTTATTTTTGTGGAATATATTAGTATTATTTCAAATCATAAATTTTACATGGTTTGAATATTCTTGGATAAAATATTTTTCAATTCCTATTGAAGTAGGATTTTGCATTTATTTCAACAAAAATAAAAGATATGAAAGAATATATCAAGATCATCACAAAATAAATCGTTCAAAAAAAATTTTTCTTACCATTATTTCATTGATATTCATGATAGGAACATTTATAGGATTTATTATAACTAATGACATGATTTAAAACAAACATTGAAAATAGATTTGTAAATAATAAGCCACAAAATACTAGCACAATTGTTTTTCGCTTTTGTGCTATCGCAAACAAAAAAATAAAATTAGAAATAAAATTCTCATAATTATGAATCATCAATAAATAATAACCCAATCTAAAGAGATTACAAGGTTTCTCTTATTAAAAATTCCGCGTTCCATGAAACATTATATGACGATAAAAGAAATTTTAGCATAGCACTCTATGCTCAATCAAAAAAAACAAGACAACCCGTAATGTTGTCTTGTTGTCTGCTATACGATAGCTAAGCATTAATTTCCTTGCTGTTCTAACAGCCATTTGAACGAGAAATTCATATACCATAATTCGCAAGCACCACCGGGATTCTTTTCGACATAAGCACCTATAGTGCCATCGCTAAGTATGGTAAGCGATGAATATACCGAAGGACCTGCAAACAGCGACACGGGATCTTGCCATGTATCGCCTTCGTCGTAGCTTACAAATATGCTTACATTCTCGCGGTTGAGCGAATTGGGTATCGAGTGCAACAATATGTTTTGTTCGTCGCCTTTGTCCACTGCCGAATATCGTATTATATCTCCATTGCAAGCGTTGGCATTTATCTCGGTCCAATAGCCTTGTGTACCCCACGACTGTCCGCCGTCGTTGGAAATATTATAGCCTCTGGCTCCTGTTCTACGCACACTCATAAGCACTCTACCATCAACAAGTTCTACCAGTTTGGCTTCGTCGCCTTTTGAAAAAGCTTTGTCCGACACTTGCCAAGTTTGTCCTTCGTCGTCGCTATACACCACAAAGTTGTCTAACACATTGGCATTTTTCCGACACATGGCAGCTACAAACATTATACGTCCGGCATGCGGTCCACGGGTAAGACGCAATCCATTTCCCGATCCAAAAAACGATGCTTTATAATTGCGACCTGCTTGGTGAACAGCCTCGTCGCCCCATAGTTGTTTGGTGATATCGATAGGGGTACTCCAAGTGCGTCCGCCATCGCTGCTGCGACAGATATACGAATATTGAGGGTCGTTTTGCGTAGAAGCCCACAATCCGTTGCCTCCCACAAAAGCACACACCACATCGCCCGAAGCAGTAAGCACAAGAGCAGCATCGCCATAGCCTTGCTTATAACCCCGTCCCTCGATAATAGTTATGGGCTCGCTCCAGGTACGTCCTTTATCATTGCTTATACGAGCCACTATATCTATATCCTCTGGCAAATCGGTTTCGTTGTATTTACGTTTGTCGTTTACAGCCAATAGGCTACCATCGGGCAACGCCAAAAGAGCAGGTATACGCCAATTTTTAGAGCCATAGTCGCCGGGCGAATATAGGCATTGTTCGTAAAAAAACGATTCTTCCACTTCTTGTTCCTCATTACCCGGAGGCAATGGAGGATTGTTGTCAATAAGATCATCGGGTTTGCACGACATAAACAAGGTCGCACAAAAAAGAGATAATAATATACGTTTCATATCAATTATATATTTTTTTTATTTTCATCTGTTTAATTGCGAGACTATAAGTCCCCCTAATATTTTTGTGTTTTAAATTCTGTCTGTTATCCTTTGTCCCACCAAAAGAACTACCAACTTCCACCGGCGCCACCTCCTCCGAAGCTGCCACCGCCAAAGCCACCAAAGCCACCACTTCCACCCGAGAAGTTGCCAAAGCTACCGCCATGGTTGCGACTCATCATGCTACCTATCCATATAGCGGTAAGAGGGTCGATACCGCCATTGCCTCGTCCGCCTATATTGCTATTGCCGGAGCCATTGCCACTAAATGCCACTATCACAATCACCACTATGGCCAAAGCAAGAAAACCGCCTTCGTCGCCGCGTGCCTCTTGGTAGCTATACTCGCCGGCTGCCACCGGCATTATAACATCCAAAGCGGCCACCACTCCTCCATAGTAGTCGTTGTTCATAAAATGCGGTATCATATCCATGTCCACAATCTCTTTGCACACCGCATCGGGCAACGCCCCTTCCAATCCATATCCGGTGGCTATAAACACACGTCCGGGTGTGTCAGTTTTGGGTTTTATAACTATAACCACTCCATTGTCGTGTTCGGCTTGGCCAACGCCCCATGTTTCGCCTATCTTATAGGCATATTCGCTGATGTCATAACCTTCCAACGAAGGGGTTGTTATTATCAATATCTGATTTGAAGTGGTGTCGGCAAAAGCCACCAAACGATGTTCTAGATTCATACATTGCCGGTCGGTAAAAAGACCGGCATAGTCGTTGACAAGCCTATTAGTTTTGGCAGGAAACTGAGCAAAAAGGACAGTGCTCAGCATCATAGAAATAAACAATAACGCTATCTTTTTCATCACTCATAGTATTTTATTTTGTACCAAAACTAATATCATCTTTGAGTTCGTTTACGTCGTCGGCTTGATAAGGAAAAGCGTCTTTTAGCCGCACTCCTACTTCCAACACACCATGCACAACACCATCGACAAAACGATTTTGCTTAAAATAGTCGAGCATAGCATTTTTGGTAGATTCCCAAAAATCCTTATGTACAACGGCATTGATACCGGCATCGCCTATTATTGCAAATTTTTTCGACTCGGTGGCAATATATATAAGTACGCCATTTCGCTGCTTGGTTTTTTCCATCTTCAACTGTTTAAACCACCATGCGGCACGGTCGAGAACATCTTCGGCACAGGTTTTATCGATATGAACTCTTATCTCGCCCGATGTATTTTTTTCGGCCAAGCGGATAGCATCTACTATCTTTTGCTTTTCTTCGTTGGTGAAAAACGCTTTCATATACTTATAATTCAAAAAACAAAAGCTGCTCCTCCCGCAAAGTAAGAACAGCTTTTGTATATATTATTCTATTAAAATTCAAAATTTACTTCCGGTGCATTTTCGGCACCTTCGCTGGAAGTGAAATAGCCTTTCTTTTCGAAACCGCCCATACCTGCTATTATGCTGTTAGGAAATTTGCGTATCATAGTGTTGTAGGCTTTCACCACTTCGTTAAACTTGTTACGTTCCACAGCAATACGATTTTCGGTTCCTTCGAGTTGTGCTTGCAAATCACGGAAATTCTGTGTAGCTTTAAGCTCGGGATAACGTTCCACTGTTACCATCAAACGGCTCAATGCCGACGACAATCCGTCTTGTGCTTTTTGAAAGGCAGCTATGTTGGCTTCCGAAAGGCTGTTGGCATCTACTTGCACCGATGTGGCTTTGGCTCGTGCATCAATAACGGCTTCCAATGTACCTTTTTCGAAATCGGCAGCACCCTTGACAGTGCTTACCAAATTAGGGATAAGATCCATACGACGTTGGTAAACATTTTCTACTTGTGCCCATGCTGCACTTGTTCCTTCTTCGGCAGTAATCATTCTGTTATTGGTACGAATACCCCATATAACTCCGATAACAACGATGGCACCCACTACAATAAGGGCAATCCATCCTCCTGATAGTTTTTTCATCTTTTCTTTGTATTTTTATGATTTAATAATGTATTTAGTTCTATAACAAAAAATATAATGTTTTAGTATATCAACGACTACTTTTCTTGTTCCAAATGACGAACAATCACATTGCAACTATAGTTGTTTTTTAGATATTGAGCTAACTTTTCGGCACAATACACCGAACGATGTTGCCCTCCTGTGCAACCGAAATTGACTTGCAGATTGGTAAACCTACGCTCCTGGTAGCGTTTTACCGACCGCGATACAATATCATACACCAAATTCAAAAATTCGTCCATCTCGCTGTAGTCTTTAAAAAAGTCTATCACTTCAGAGTCTCTACCTGTAAAATTTTTATATTTAGGATAGCGACCCGGATTGGGCAATGCACGACAATCGAACACAAAACCGCCTCCGTTGCCACTTGCATCTGTGGGATAGCCACGCTTAAACGAAAAACTATTTACCGATACGGTAAGCATTTCGCTTTGCTCAAAGGTAGTAACCTTTTGATTTAGTAGCTTTGACTCCACTATGCTATGCCACACATCGTTGAGATGGGGTACCACTATAGGCAACGTTTTGTTTTGCAATATCCACTGCATGTTGCTACGAGCATGAGCTATACTTTTTACAAAATGCTCTTTGCCTTCGTATAAACCTCTATAGCCATAAGCACCCATAGCCTGCATTATACGAAGCAAAACAAAGAGATAAAACTCTTGCTCGAACTGTTTGCTATCTATAGATATCAGCTGCGAAAGTTCGTCGATATAGTAGTTTAACAATTGTTGCCTTACCTCTATTGGCATTTCGGCTTTGGCATCGTAGAGTAGCGAAGCCAAATCGTAGTGTAATGGACCTCTGCGTCCTCCTTGATAATCGATAAAATACAAGTCGTTTTTTTCGCCCACAAGCATTATGTTTCGCGACTGAAAATCGCGATACAAAAAAGTAGCACTATCAATCCTTGACAAATAAGACACTAATGTATCAAAATCGTTTTCCAACAACTGCTCATCGAAAGGAATGTATGCCAATTTGAGAAAATTATATTTGAAATAATTCAAATCCCATCTTATGGATTGGCTGTCGAAAGCCTCGCGCGGATAAGAATAAGAATAGTCGATATCGCAGCCGCTGAACTGTATTTGCAAAAGACAGTCTATCACTCTTTTATATATAGCTATAGTATCATCGTCGAACGATGCGTTATCAGCTTTCTTTTGTTGCAAATAGTCGTAGAGGGTGGTGTCGCCCAAGTCTTCCAATAAATAAGTGGTTCTATCTGCCGACACTGCATAAACCTCCGGCACGTTGATACCTATCTTTTTAAAATAATCGGAATAGTAATAAAAAGCTTCGTTCTCCCTCACGTCGCCATTGACGGCGACCAAACATTGTTTAGCGTTGCCCTTTATGCGATAATACCTTCTATTGGAACCATGAGCCGACAAGCTAACTATATTGACACATCGGTCGCCCGACCATTCTTCAAACAACTTCTCCATTATTTTTTGTTTTTTATTATCCGCAAAAGGAAATACAAAGCTGCAAATATGCCCAACATTGGAAGCAGTATTTTAAACAACGGAATGGGCAATAATATAATTTTGTCCAACTCTATTCCGCCCCACACTCCAAAAAACACTACCACAGACATCTCGATACCCAAGGTAGAGTAAACGACATAGTCGTTCAAATGTGGTTTATTCTTTTGCTTGCTACCCGACATACTTTCACACTCCTACTCTGTTTGTGCAGGCAGTACCTCTTCGAAAAAAGTCTTTTAGTTGTCCTTAATTTCATCAAACATCTTGCACGAACCGGTAAAGCTTGCACCAGGCTCGATAGATAATTTATTGACCACTAGATCGCCTTTGATAGAGGCGGTAGAGTTAAGGGATAACAATTCGTTGACACGTATATTGCCTTCTACAGAGCCTATCACATTAGCATTTTGACAACTGATATCGCCTATCACTTTCCCGTTTCGGTCTATCACCAATTTACCATTGATAACAATGTTTCCTTCCAATATGCCATCAATACGAAAATCACCGGGACTTGTGATATTGCCTCTTACCACTGTGCCTTCGGTTATGGTATTTATCAACTTATTGTCTACTTCTATTGTCTTTGCCATAGCTATATATTATTATATTTATTATTCTTTTTGAAAGTACAAAATTACATTTTTTTTTGCAATTATACCATTTATTATTACAACCATCTATATTTCAAAGTCATACACAACACCTTCAAGTCTCATTATCAGTTTTTGATATAGTATTTTTCAAAGAATTTGCGATATGCTTCTACATTCTTTTTGTTATAAAACGTTTGATAGTTTTGCACCGATATTACAAACGACGAATAGTACTTCTTATTAAATTTCTTCAATGCATCGGATTTATTTATTATATAGTTCCAATAATCCAAAGCATCGGCGGCATTGTCGAATTTATGAATGGTTATAAGTTGTTGGTCGTTATTAAACATCATAACGTTTGCCTTCAACATCTTAGCCGAATAGTATGTCATGTTAAAATCGGCAATAGCATATTGCATTTCGGTAGCTCGTATATTATTGTCGTCCACTATAAACATCACGTAGTGTTGCAATCCCTCGCGGTAGCGATATAGCTGACTTTCGGGTGGCAATTCGTCGTTGTTGTTCATCTTCTTTACATACCCTGTAGTAGTGTCGGCATTCACTCGTTTGTTTGAAGTTTTCTCAACGATAGTTTCGTCATCGAAATTTGATTTAAATCCATTACGCAATATCTCTATCTGCTCGTGTACCAATGGCACTATCTCACTTTTGGGGTGTTTACGTTCTATTTCTTCGAGTTTGGTGATGGCATCTAATGTTTTATTAGTCTTCACCAATGCCAAAGCATGCCAATACTTATACTTAGGTAGCAGAGTTTCTTCCTTGGTATATATCTGTACTGCCGATGAAGCCTTTGTTATCACCTGACTATAACGTTTTTCTTCGTATAAACGATATATATCTTCGTATTCCTGCTCGGCAAGCTTGTTTCGTTTTGCTATTTCTAAGTAATAATCCTCGTCACGTATAAGATTAGCGTAGTCGCTATCAGGAAAGCCACGTAGTATCATATTACGATAGTAGTTAGCACTTGGAGTATTGCCTTGAACATCGTATATCTTATACAATTGATAAAAGGCGGGCAACACATAGTCGGTTCCCTGATAGTCTTCTACCAAACGCAAAAAGCACTCCAAAGCTTTTTCTTTGTTTTCGACACCTACTTCGTATATAAAACCGGCATTCAATAGGCAGCGAGCTATGTCGTCGTGCATAGTGTCGCGTTGGCTCTGCGTTTTGGGCAAGTCCTTTAAATAATATTCTATAGTATATTTGTCGTTGATTTCTGTAGTAGTGAGTCCTGCTTCAGCAGTGGTGGTAGAGGCAGTGTCCTTGGTTTCGCTGTCCTCGTTGCCGGCAAAGAGTTCGGCTGTGCTTATACCCATCGACATAGATTGCTTTTGGCTCAAAAACCAATAGTCTTCCAAAACACGTGTTCCCCACACTCGCATAAAGCTTTCCTTACCTTTCTGCACCGTCGATTCGTTGTAGAAATACCAATCGCCTTTAAGACTGTTTTTCATTGTAGCTTTGGCTTCTTTGCGAATAGCTGCTTCAAGTTCTTCTTCTTTTTTCTTTCGGTCTATCTCTTTCTGCTTTTCTATAAGGTTTTTTATATACACCTCACGGTCGGCTTCGCTCATATCGGCAAGCATAAACAAGCTATCGTTTCGCTCTATCACCCTTGTGTTTTCAACTAGCGAAGTAAGCAATCGATGTCGCTCTCTTATAACACTTCCTCCAGGATAATCGGCAGGTAGTATTGCCACCGCAGTATCGTAATAGCTCTGGGCTGCATCGTAGTTTTGATATATATCATAATATACATCGGCCAACTTCAGTGCCGATTTTATCTTTTGCGATTTGTTGGCAGTGGCATTTTCTATCGATTTCACAAAATTATCGCAAGCCTTTTGTGCATTCTTGGCCCCTAAATACATCTCGCCTTTGGCATAATATATTTGATCGATATACTCTTCATTCTTTTTATCGACGAGCATTTTATCCAAATACGATTCTATGCCTTTGTAGTCGCCTTTGCCTATATCGTAACACGAAGCTATATTCAATCTGGCATTGAACTCCATTTCGTAGTTGGGGTGCATATCCAACGACTTATTGTAATATTTGGTAGCCGTAGCCTTCTTGTCCAACTTGTGGTAAATCTGAGCCATTATAAAGTATAGGCGGGCTTTAAATTTGCGGTTTGAAGTGTTTTCCACACTTAGTCGAAGATAGTCCACAGCTTTTTTGTAGCGTTCTTGAGGCAACATACACTCCACCATAGCCGGATATAGCAGTTTGGCCATCTTGCCCGACACTTTTCCCGAATTGAGAGCAGCATCCATCTGATTAAGTATCATTTCGGCTTCGGTATATTGCTTGTCGTGGGTAAGTGTACGAGCATATAATATCTTGGCCTCATCGGCTATATCGGTGCCGGGATATTGCGACATTACATACCTACATGTTACTATGGCTGCCTGATAGTCTTGCTTATAAAAATGAGCGTATGCCATCATAAGGTAAGATTTCTTTACATACTCCACATGCTCTTTACCTCCCACATAAATACTATGTTTTTGCACTCCCATGGCTCCTTTCTCCAAAGTGCGATCGAGTTGAGGATACACACTTATGGCATCTTCTTTAGAGCCCAAGCGATATACAGGCAACACCGATGTATAATCGTCGACGGCTTTCAAGTCCAGCTGTTTTTTGGCTTCCTTTAAACTTTCGTTGCCATTCCACCACACATTGTAATGAGCAGTGGTATTGTGGTATAACTTATTGGCAAACTTAGCTTTCTGTGTAGAACAGCCTACCAACACACTTATGGCGAACACCATCAACAGCAGTATGTTATATTTAGTTGATATACGTTTCAATATTACTTATTCTATCGGTTTGAGTATATATAACTAAAAACTTGTTGTTTTAGTATAAGCGACCACATTAAAAATGCAAGACTGCACCATCTGCCCTATGTGGGAGGTGTGCAGCCTTGCTGTACTTCTCGTAAAAATTGATGATGACAAATATCATCGTTATGCTATAGGCATTTTTCGGTCTAAGCGGAATGTCATAGGCGAAATTTTGAGCACCGGTGCTGTTTGCAAACGTTTATGCTCGTTGTTTCGCACCATCTTAAGCACACGTGCCACCAATTCGTGGTCATCAACCTCCTCACATATCTCGTCGTAACACATCTCTTCTTCTATCAACATCGAAAGTATTTCGTCGAGCTTGTTATAGTCGGGTAGCGAATCGGAATCTTTTTGGTCGGGACGCAATTCAGCGGAAGGGGCTTTTTCTATGGTATTGCGTGGTATACGTTCTTCATCGCGATTGATATATTCGGCTAATTCGTATACTTCGGTTTTATATATATCGCCTATCACCGATAGGGCACCGCAACTATCGCCATACAATGTGCCGTAGCCCACTGCCGCCTCACTTTTGTTGGAAGTATTAAGTAGTATGGCACCGGTTTTATTGCTGATGGCCATTAGTAACGAACCTCGTATGCGAGCCTGCATATTTTCTTCGGTTACGTCTTCGGGCATACCTGCAAATATCGGCGAAAGGGTTTTCTTCATTTGGTCAAACATATCTTGTATTGGCACTATATCGTATGGCATGCCAAGATTTTCAGCCAAAGCCACAGCATCGTTTATCGAATGGTCGCTACTATATTGAGATGGTAACATAACCCCTCTTACGTTTTCGCCACCAAGGGCATCGGCTGCCAACACTGCCACTATAGCAGAGTCGATACCACCCGAAAGACCTACAAGGGCTTTCTTTAATCCGTTTTTGTGAAAATATTCGCGTATGCCCATCACCAGGGCTTTGTATACCAATTCCACTATCGACGGCTTTTCGTCGTCGTAGCTTTCGAGTAACTGAAGGTCTATCGTTTTAGAATCTTCTTCGAAATAAGGCAACTGACACAACACGCTACCTGCTGCATTCAAAGCCATAGAGCCTCCGGCATAAAGGTAGCTACCCTCACCTCCTATCCTATTTGCATATACCAACGAGGTATTGAGGTGTTCCACTATCTTGTGCATACGATAGCGAGTACGATAAGGCTTATTGTAATTATACACATTGCAACCGCAACAGATAACCATATCGGGCTGTTCCATATTTTGACTTTTGGTCAACTCTTTCAAATCTTCGTAAAATCCTATGGCAATCTTTTGGTTTTGATATTGCAACATTTGCACACCTTCGCCACGCACATAATATTTTTGTTCATCAAGGTCGAGATACTTTTTGGTAACTATAGCCCTGATGGCCTTGTTTTGTACAAACACAAGAGCATTGCACAATCCACGGTCTTGCACATGCAGTGGCAAACCTATTATAAACGCTCTATGTTCGGAACGTTGCACACATTCCTGCAATGCCAACTGTGCCTGCTTTTGCAAATCGGTATACACCACCGAACTCAAAAGCGGCGAACCACACAAAGTATTGGCCGGAAAAACACTCAACAAAGCCTCCTTAGCTTGGGGTTTTTCAAGCTCATCGAACACCTTTTGCAGATTTTCCTGCACATTACCGGTCTTGGTGTTTATCTGTACTATATTTATTTTCATTTCCGTATATTTATTTCGTTACCTATAAAAACAAACGCAAATATACATTAGTTTTTTCAAATATCCACAATTGCCTGCAATGTTTTTTTTATACCACCGACTGCCAATCCACCAAATATATAGGCAGAAACCAAAATACAAAACCAAAGCCATACCCTAAAAATCCACATCATCAATTCCCCCAAACAGTAGCGTAAACGACCTTTTGAATACTAAATATTTTACAGGCGTGTGTCTCTAAAAAACATATCCCCGAAAATGTTCCCGCCACAAAAATCTTGCAGCATCGCGAGGATGTTTTTGCTACATCGCGATGGCTAGTTTGCAGCATCGGGAGGGAGTTTTTGGGGTATCAAAACGACAATTATTTTGGAGCATAAATAGTTGTTCAAAAAATAATCGGAAAATATCGCTTATAATTCGCAATAAATTCGTACCTTTGCAAAAAAAATAAACGGTCCATTATGTTCGAGAATTTAAGCAATAAACTAGAAAAAGCGTTTAAAGTATTAAAGGGAAAAGGCTCAATAACAGATATTAACGTAGCCGAAACAATGAAAGAGATACGTCGTGCGTTACTTGATGCCGACGTTAGTTATCCTATCGCAAAAGAATTTACCGACAAGGTAAAATCGCAAGCTTTGGGCATGAATGTGCTTCAATCGGTTGAGCCGGGACAGATGATGGTGAAAATTGTCAAGGACGAACTTACCAAACTTATGGGAAGTGAAGCCGTAGACATCAACATCAAAGGCTCGCCCGCCATAGTGCTTATAGCCGGTTTGCAAGGTTCGGGTAAAACCACCTTCTCAGCCAAGCTCGCCAACTACCTAAAAAATAAAAAAAATAAAAGCGTGATGCTTGTAGCCGGCGACGTATATCGTCCCGCAGCTATCAACCAACTACAAGTATTGGGCGAACAGATAGGTGTGCCGGTATATGCCGACATCGAAAACAAAAACCCTGTAAACATAGCAGAACGTGCTCTAAAAGAAGCCAAGGATAAAAACATACAAGTGCTTATTGTGGATACGGCAGGACGCTTGGCCGTGGACGAAGAAATGATGGACGAGATTGCAAACTTAAAACGTAATCTAAACCCACAAGAAACCTTGTTTGTGGTAGACTCCATGACCGGTCAAGACGCAGTAAACACTGCCAAAGCCTTCAACGACCGTTTGAACTACGATGGCGTAGTGCTTACCAAACTCGATGGCGATACTCGCGGCGGTGCTGCACTTACGATACGCTATGTAGTAGACAAGCCAATCAAATTTGTTGGTATCGGCGAAAAGATGGATGCCCTTGATGTGTTCCACCCCGAACGTATGGCCAATCGTATATTGGGAATGGGCGATATAGTATCACTCGTAGAACGTGCTCAAGAACAATACGATGAAGAAGAAGCCCGCAAACTTCAAAAGAAAATAGCCAAAAACGAATACAACTTCGAAGATTTCCTTGTTCAAATAAATCAGATAAAAAAGATGGGTAATGTGAAAGATCTTTTGAACATGATACCCGGAATGAGCAAACTAACCAAAGATGTGGAAATAGGAGACGATGCTTTCAAAAACATCGAAGCCATTATAGGTTCGATGACTCCTTACGAACGTCGCAACCCATCGGTGCTTAACGGAAGCCGAAGAATGCGTATCGCCAATGGTAGTGGCAACAGTATTCAAGAAGTAAACCGCCTTTTGAAACAATTCGAAGAAACTCGAAAGGTAATGAAAATGGTAAGCTCGTCGAACGGAAAAGGTTTGGGCAACATGATGCGTAGACGTAGAAGATAAAGCACAAAAATATTTTAAAGAGAAAAATAACACGAATATATAATACTTAAATACATTATCAGTATGTCGAATAATATAGATAATAGCAAACTAATAGACGGCAAAAAAATTGCAGCCGAAATAAAAGACGAAATTGCAGCCGAAATAAAACGACTTGAAACCGAAGGCAAACGCAGCCCACATTTAGCAGCCATATTGGTAGGCGAAGATGGTGCCAGCAAAACATACGTAGCATCGAAAGAAAAAGCAAGTAAAGAAGTAGGCTTTACATCCTCGGTTTATCGCTATCCCGAAAACATAAGCGAACAAGAACTGCTTGATGCCGTCAACTTCTTAAACAACGACCCCGAGATAGATGGCTTTATAATACAACTGCCATTGCCAAAACATATTAGCGAAAGCAAAATAATAGAAGCAGTAAGTCCAAGCAAAGACGTTGATGGCTTCAACCCTGTAAACGTAGGAAAAATGATATTGGGATTTTCGACATTCCTACCTGCCACACCTTACGGAATACAAATGTTACTCGAACGCTCCAATGTAGAAACAGCAGGTAAACATTGTGTGGTATTGGGACGTAGCAACATAGTGGGTACACCTATAGCAAATATGCTTTCGCGCAATGCTTCGAATGCCAACTGCACAGTAACACTATGCCACAGCAAAACCCAAAACTTGGCCGAAATAACCCGTCAAGCCGACATACTTATAGTAGCTATAGGCAAACCATTCTTCTTAAAAGCCGACATGGTTAAAGAAGGTGCCACAGTTATTGACGTGGGTATACACCGCATCGAAGACAAAAACAGCGAAAAAGGATATCGCATAGTAGGCGATGTAGATTTCGACAACGTAGCTCCTAAATGTAGCCACATAACTCCGGTGCCGGGTGGTGTAGGTCCTATGACCATAGTATCGCTACTATCAAATACTCTTAAAGCATATCACGAAAACAATAAATAGCAATAGTTATACTCTTGATACTACCATTTGGAATAACAGATACAAGCATGACAATGGAAGAGAATATGCTTCCTGTAATGGAAGAGTTTTATAGTTTGCAAGGCGAAGGCTATCATACCGGCGAAGCTGCCTACTTTATTCGTGTAGGCGGTTGCGATGTAGGATGCTACTTTTGCGACGTAAAAGAAGCATGGAATGCAGCTATACACAACCCCACCAACGTATACGACATAGTGGAACGTGCAAAGCAAGTGCCGGCCAAAGCGGTAATACTGACAGGCGGAGAACCCATGCTGTACAATATGGACAAACTATGCACGCTACTAAAACAAAATAACATACGCACCTTTTTGGAAACATCGGGAACATCGCCACTGAGCGGAACATGGGATTGGATATGCCTATCGCCAAAAGAAAACCTCCCCACGTTGCCGGAATTTTACAGAAAGGCAGGCGAACTAAAAATGATAGTATGCCACGAAAACGACTTCGAACGTGCCGAATATCATGCTAACAAAATTGCTGAAGTAAACCCCAATTGCCGATTGTATCTACAACCTGAATGGTCGGAACGCAAAAAACTAACGCCTCTTATTGTAGAGTATATAAAACAAAATCCTAAGTGGAAGATATCGCAACAAACACATAAATACATTGACATACGATAAAGATAATACAAAGACTACAAGACAACGATAACAAATAATCTCGACAACTTGTAGTCTTGTTGTCTTTAATTTAATGATTAATACCTAAAATATCACAACTATGAATTACGAAATATACATCAATCACGAATGGTATTTTTTCCTTATCTGTATACTCGTTGGACTAGTATACTCACTATTACTATACTTCAAAAATAAGAAAAGTATACTATCAAACAAGCAACATATTGCATTGGGAATATTTCGTTTCTTTTCTACATCACTATTGGCATTATTACTACTATCTCCACTTGTAAAACAAAAACTTACCGAAAAAGAAAAGCCCATAATAATAGTAGGACAAGACAATTCCTCGTCGATAATGCTGAGCAAAGACTCAGCCTATTACCGAAACGAATACATAACACAGCTACACCAAACCATCGATGAACTGAAAAAGGACTACGATGTGCACACCTTCCTCTTTGGACAAGAGACACGCAACAGCGACAACATCGACTTTAGCGACAACAAAACCGATATGGCAGAATTTATATCTTCCATAAAAAGACAATACGAAAACCGCAACATCGGAGCCATAGTACTTGCCGGCGATGGTATATACAATAGCGGCATGCAACCTTCCAATACTATATCAGAAACCATGCCTCCCATATATACCATAGCTATGGGCGACACATCGGAAAGAGTGGACGCTTCGATAAGCCATCTTAAATACAACAAAATAGCATATTTGGGAAACAAATTCCCAGTAGAAATAAACATAAAAGCAAAACAGCTGAATGGCAATAAAAAGAAACTGACCATAACAAAAGATGGCAAAACAATAGACAGCCGCGACATAGAATACAATGCTTCTGACTACTCCACAACAGAACAATTTATACTTGAAGCAGACAATAAAGGGTTGCAATACTACACCATACAACTACAAACAGCCGATAATGAAATATCCGTTACCAACAACCTACGCACCATAGCCATAGATGTGATAGACAACAAACAAAAAATAGCCATCATAGCCAACTCGCCACACCCCGATATAGCAGCCATAAAACGCTGTATCGACAACAACCAAAACTACGAAGTACAATCGTTTTTGGCCAAAGATTTTAATGAACAACCTACGCAATACAACCTGATAATAATGCACCAACTACCGTCGAGCGACCTGCGAAGTAACAACATTGTAAACAAAATAATGGAAGCAAAAGTGCCGGTACTATTCGTAGTAGGACAACAAACCAACCTCGCCAAACTAAACAACCTAAAGGCCGGACTACAAATATTTTCAAAAATAGATAAAACCAACGAGTCGCAACCTCTATTTAACAAAGAGTTTACACTTTTTACATTCCCCGAAGATATATACAACCAAATAGAACAATTTCCACCACTTAACACACCCTTTGGCGAATACAAAACAACCACCAACGCACAAAACCTATTCACATCTAAGCTCGGAACAGTGTCCAGCGGCAACCCCATGATATGCTTTGTGCAGATGCAAGAAGTACGATATGGCTTTGTATTGGGCGAAGGACTGTGGAAATGGGCATTGGCCGACTACCAACAAAACAACTCTCAACTCAACTTCAACACACTTATCGACAAAGCTGTTATGTATTTATCGCTACGTGTAAACAAAAATAAACTACGAATAAACACCCAAAATACATATCACGACACAGAGCCAATAATATTTGAAGGCGAGCTATACAACGACAACTTTGAATCCATCAATACTCCGGAAATGAAGTTGACACTTGTATCGCCCAACGGCGAAAAAAAAGAATACCTATTCAATCAAACCAACAATAATTACCATTTAAACATAGGCAGTATGCCGGCAGGCAAATATACCTACAAAGCCTCTACTACATACAACAACAAAAACCTCGAAGCATCGGATAGTTTTGTGGTGGAAGCCACCATGCTCGAAGACATAAACCTTGTGGCCGACCACACATTGCTAAACACAATGGCGGCAAAAACAAATGGGAAACTACTATATCCACACGAGATAGAGCAACTTCCCACAATGCTAAAACAACGTAATGATATAAAAACTATCATGTACAACGAAGAACGATACAGCGAAATACTAAACATGCCTTTTGCTTTCATACTCATCATTCTTTTGCTTGGCACAGAATGGGTGCTACGAAAATATTATGGCGAAGTTTAATATGCAGCATATATAGCAACAATATACATCATGCCAAAATTGAATTTAAAAAGCGAAATCATACGCAACTGCACCACACTGCTATCAGGAACGGCCATAGCACAATGCGTTACCTTTTTGGCATACCCGGTCATTGCACGATTGTTTTCGTCGGAAGACTTTGGCATATACACCACCATACTAAGCTATATCGACATACTTGTAATACTATCCACAGCACGTTACGACCAAGCTATAATGATTTCGAAAGACATAAACGAAGTAGCGGCAATAACGAAACTTTGTAGAATACTATGCATTATAGTTACAACTATAGTAACCATTGTATCGTGCTTAATTATAGCCTTTAGCGAAACATCAAAATTGGATTTGATGATTTTGTTTATTCCACTGCTCGTATTTTTTAGTGGACAATACCGCATATATACCATTCTATTTAACAAATACAAAGAATTTAAACGCATTGCCGTTTCGGATATTACCACAAGTGTAACAGGCACCGGACTGAAAATCATAAGTGGAATGGTTGGACTATTCAAGATAGGATTGCCACTATCCGCAGTGTTGGGACGCATAGCCGGCAACATCACCTTTTACCTACAACTACGCAAAACACCCCTCCCCTCTCCCAAAAAAGGAACTATAAAGAAGATGATGAAAAAACACAAAAACCTTCCACTATTCACGATGCCAAAAGACTTTATAAATAGTTTTTCCATCAATCTGCCATTTACGTTGCTTGCCATACATTTCGACGAAGCATTTATAGGACTATTTTCTATGGCATTTACCTTCACCTTTCGCCCTATGAACATACTGAATAGTGTATACGACAAGGTATTGTATGAACGCGTATCAACAAAATATCTCAACAATCAACCTTTTCTAAAAGACATAATACGCTTTTTTGGATACAACTATCTTGTAGCACTTCCATTATTCGTGGTTGCATTTATCTTTGCCGAACCAATACTAACCCTACTGCTTGGAGTTGAATGGGCCGATACAGCCGTATACTTCCGCTATATGCTACCTTGGATTTTTATGATGCTTATCAGCTCATCAATATCATTCATTCCCAATATATTCTCCACCCAACGCACAGAAGCCTTTATGTATGTATTATTATTTATAGCAAGAATAGTAGTCCTTGCCATTGGCATACGTTTAAACGACTTTGCATTGGCCATAAAACTATTTTGCATAACCGGCACCGGATTTTCATGCATAATAACAGCATGGTATTTCAAACTTATGCTTAACCACAAAAACTATAGTGTATAAGAACTTCAATGTCGATTTTTAAACCCCAAAAGTCAATAAAACACCTCTATAGCCCCCAAAAACGGTCATAGAAAAAGTTCAACAACGTCGTTCAATAACATTTTTGGCAATTTCTAAAAATTGCTTTGCAAGTGATTTGTGATTTTTTACTAGAAAGATTTCTAATTTCTTTTGATTGAGCATAGCGAGCTATGCGATTGAAAAAGAAATAGAAAGATTTCGGTAAAAAACGCAAAGCACGCAAAA
>JAFWZP010000070.1 GCA_017522255.1 Bacteroidales bacterium
CCTGTCTCTGAGTCTCTTTCTTTCCCGGTATGAAGCAAAGCCGGTGGCTTTGTGATAGCGTTTCCGCAGGAATTTGCACGGTAAGCAAAGCGATAGTGCAAAAGCGGAGAACAACTTTGGCTATATTTCAAGTGGTTTTGTAGCATATTTTACAATGGTTTTCGGGTTGCAAAATTACGGAATTATTTTGAATTATTCATATCTTATAGCGTTTCCGCAGGAATTTGTGCGGTAAGCTTTGCGATAGTGCAAAAGCGGAGAACAAATGATGGTTAATTGTATCGAAAAGAACTAAAGCTGTTCTTTTAATTCTATCAAAAATTTGCGTATATCGGTCAAAGAATCTATTATTTGGGCTTTCTCGTTGATGGTGTCTTGTTTTTTGAGCTGCTCTTTGGCACCATCGAGGGTAAAGCCACACTCTTTGGTGAGGTAATATATCTTTCGTAGTATTTCGATATCCTGTGGGGTGTAGCTTCTATTGCCTTTCTTGTTTTTGTGAGGTTTTATGCAATCGAATTCTGTTTCCCAAAATCTTAATAGCGATGGTGCCACATTCAACATTTCGGCCACCTCGCCTATGCTATAATATAACTTTTCCATATATCCGATGGTTTATTTCAATTTTATGTTTTCCAAATGTCGTTTATTGTCTCTCTTGGTCTTTTTGGCGATATTGTTTTCAAAAGCCTGTGTGAGGTTTATGCCTGTTTGATTGGCAATGCATATCAGCACCCAAAGCACATCAGCCAATTCGTCGGCCAATTGTTTGCCGTTGTCGGTATCTTTGAACGATTGTTCGCCATAGGTGCGTGCCATTATTCGAGCCACCTCTCCCACTTCTTCGGTAAGCAGTACCATATTGGTAAGTTCGTTAAAATAACGCACTCCATATTGCTTAATCCATTTATCCACCGTGGTTTGTGCTTCGTCTATAGTCATATCTGTAATGTGTTTTTTTAACGTGATGTTTTTATTAATATACCTTATTCCAATATATAATTTTGGTTGTCTTGGTAGCTGTTTCGCATATTGTATTTAAGATCTTGTAGCATGCCTGCTTTTACGTTGATAGTAAAGTTCCAACTTTTGTAGTATCCAAAAGGCACCCAATTGAACCGCATCTCCCAACAGTGTAAGTCGCGATATATGTCCACCGAGGTGTATGACATTTTTTTACTTTCGAAGTCGTAGCCGGTGGTGAAGGCTATTTTCCAATTCTTGGTAAGATTTACATCGCCACGTAGCGATATAGTCTGCACCACTTCTGATTCGTATCCCATCACATTGGCATAGTATTGGCTTATAAAACTTAAGGTGTATGCCACCGAAAAATTCCATGGCACCGAAAAATCCACTACGCTGCCAAGCATTTGGTTTGGGTTGTTGAATGGGCTTTGCAATATCTCGTTGGTGGGTATAGGCGATTGCGAAGCTGTGTTGACAGTAGCATCGTCGTTAAAGGTGTTGGAATTTACACTCCAATTGAGCTGCATATTCCACTGCGAATTTTTACGCTTAAACAGTTTATGTTCCACATCCCACAAAAAACGATTGGTCATATTACCTGCATCGTCCAAAGCATAGGGTATAAAGTAGCCACTATAATTAAGCACCAAACTTTTGAACAATGTGGTGCGTCCCGTTATGGTCAGCGACGACCAGTTGCACGAATCCTTGGCCATATCATACGACATACCTATGGTCAAATCTTCGATAAGGACTATTTTTTTTATTCCGCTAATGGTATCTTTGGCCGATGCTACTTTCATTTCCAAGTTGTTGCTTATGCTAAAACCTATATTGCCCGTTTTGCCATACGATGGTCCTCCATAAAGGCTTTGCTCGAATATGGAATAGCGATGTTCCATACCTAAGGTGTCGGTATAGCTTTGCCAGAATCCAAAATCGGGGTTGCCAAAATCGGGACGATAGTTGAACGTGATCGATGGCTTCACCACATGTCGTATGGCTTTGATATATCCTTTTTTGAAATTGAACATACCATACAAACGTGTGTTTAACGACGAGTTGAATGTGGCATCGCGGTTGGCTTTAAAGCCCGACACGGTGTCGACCACCGGCTGATTGGTAAGAGGGTTGATAGCTTTGCGTATAGTACTCCAATGCCAACGTTCGTTGTAGGTAAGTTTGTTTGTCCAATTTAAATATTTTAGAACCTTTACCGAACTCGACACGGGGACACTGTGTGATATGCCGTTTTTCATGGCCTTGAACACGTCTTTTTGGAGCAATAGCGAGTCGAACGTAGAAATATTGTTAGAAGCATTCATCTGATATGATACGCTTATATTTTCGTACCATTTATAACTTCCTTTGGGATTTTTTCGACGAAATGGATAAAACTGCGACGAGCTTAGCGAAATGGTGGGCAGTTTTAGTTCTACCACCCTGGTATTGATATTGTACGATTCGCCCAAGTTGGCCGATAGGTTAAAATAGTTACCCAAGGTAGTGGAATAGGCTATACTTGAATTGGTGGTGCTGTTGAAATAATCGTTGGTGTTTGATGTCCACTTTGAATAGTTGCGACTTACAAGGTTTACGTTGGCCGAAAACCTACTATTGGGATTGGCCTTAGGATCTTGCTGATGGTTCCATGCTAATTTAAAATCGCCAAATTCGCTATACGAATCAGTCCCTTTTATACCCAGTTTGGTTTTTTCGTATCGCAAATCCAACGATCCTTTGTATTTGTATCGTTTATAATAGTTGCTTTTGGGATTGATGGCCCAACTGAGGTTGGTGTATATATCGCCTGCAAGCAATAGGTCGACATAATCGTTGATGGCAAAGTAATATCCACCACCACGTAAATAAAAACCTCTATTGTTGGCCCAACCATAAGATGGTATTATCACCCCCGACGAACGTCCCTTGGTGAATGGAAAAAAAGCAAACGGCACCACCAATGGTGTGGGCACATCGCTTATGCTTAGGTAGGCCGGACCGGTAACAATTTTATCGCCGGTAATGAGTTTCGATTTTGAAAACTCAATGGCAAAGTGAGGTTCGGCATGATTGCAAGTGGTGAAACGACCACTATTGAGATACATTATCGAGTCGTTGAGTTTCTTCACCTTGTCGCCATGCAAAAAGCCTTCGCCTTCTTGGGTTATAACTCCGTTTATGATACCCTTTTGTGTGTTGATGTTGTACACTATTTTGTTGGCATTATATTCGGTGTCGCCTTGTTTGAATATCGGTCGTCCTTTTATTTTGCCTGCCGAGTCGGGAACACCTTGTGCATATAGTATCTGTTTATCTAAATCCACCGAAATATCGTCAGCATTGAGTTTTAAATCCTGATAATCGATAGTTCCTTTTTTGTAGATATAGGCATGCTTGGTATTAGGCTCTATGGCTATGGAATCCAGTGCAGTATACTTTATCACATCTGTAATGGCATTTTTAGACAATGGCAGTTCGGCATCGGTCAACGAATCGATAACCACAAGCGTAGTATCTACTCGATGTAGCGAATCGGGAAACAAATGTTTTTGTTGCGAAACCGAATCAAACAAAATTTCTTTTTTGCCCACAAATTTCTTTTTAGATCCGGTGGTATCCTTTGGCGAATAAATAGTTGTTGCTTGGATTTTTTTTGCAACTGTTTTTGTAGTGTCGTCGGGCAAATAAGCATTGGTGGGAATAGCATAATTCACCCTTGCCGAAATCATGACAGAAATCAGCATAAAAGCCACAAAAATAAAGGCTTTTTTGGTCATTCTATATTTTATTAATCGTCTCGTTTGCAAAATATAAAAATTAAAATGTATCTTTGCATTTGAATTTGCAAAAATAAGATTATTATGGCAATTTTCTAAATAAAAATTATATTTTATTGACTATGAAACGATTATTGTTCGCATTTATTGCACTATTTGTAGTTTTTGGAAGTGTTTTTTCTCAAAAAAAAGACCTCAAAAAGGTAAAAATTGTGATGATTGACCCCGGACATGGAGGCAAAAAACCCGGAGCGATAGGAAAAAAGTCGAAAGAAAAAGATATTACGTTGGCCATAGCTCTAAAATTGGGCGAAACCATAAAAGCCAACTTCAAAGATGTAACAGTTTTGTATACTCGCGAAACCGACGTGGATATAGATTTGGCCGAACGAGCCCAGATGGCCAACCGTGCCAAAGCCGACCTTTTTATTTCGATACATGCCAACTCGCACAAAAAGACAGAACCATCGGGCACGGAAACTTTTGTGATGGGACTTTCGACCAGCAAAGCCAATATGGAAGTGGCTCGATTGGAGAATGCTGATATATTACTTGAAGACGACTACAAAAACAACTCGGAATATCAAGGCTTTGACCCTAATGCTCCGGAAAGTTACATAATGTTTACGTTATACCAAAACGCTTATTTGGAAAAAAGCTTGAATTTTGCCGAATACATACAAGGACAATACAAATCGAGAATAAAAACCATCGACAGAGGAGTGAAACAAGGCGAGTTGTTTGTTTTATACAAAACATCGATGCCGGCAGTGCTAACAGAAATAGGATTTATAAGCAACCCCAAAGAAGAAGAATACATGATGTCGGAAGAAGGACAAAACGAATATGTATACTGCATAGCATCGGCATTTGCAAAATACAAGGCTGCCGAAGAGAACTCGGAACTAGTGGAAATACCGGCTCCAAAAAGACAGAAAAAACCTATAACTGCCACTACCGAAACAAAAAAACAAACCGACCGGGAAACAACAACTAAAACCACTGCTACTCAACAGCAAAACCTCGAAGTTAAGGTAACTATAATAGACACTACTGCCAACAACCAACAAACTAACGAACAAACTAAAGAAAACCAAGACAACAACGAAAGCACAGCCAAACCTGCACCTGTAGAAGATGTGGTAAAATACAAAGTACAATTTTTGGTAGCTAAAACCAAACTACCCGAAAACGATCCGGCTTTAAAAGGAGTTACCGACTACGACACTTATAGTCAAGATGGCACAATAAGATACATCAAAGGCGACGAAAAAGACATAGAACGTGCAAAACAAATACAAGCCGAATTGAGAGAAAGGGGATTTAAAGACGCCTTTATTGTTCCATTCTATAAGGGAAACAGAATTTCGGGATACGAAGCAAAACAAATAAATGATGCGAAAAACAAAAAATAACCATAATACTATAACTAAAAGACAATAAACCAAATATAATGAAAATAAAGACCGAAACAAAAATAGGTATTGTAGGAGTGCTTACGATAGGCATACTGATATGGGGTGTAAACTTTTTGAAAGGCAAAAACCTTTTTGAGAAACAGAATACATACCATGCAAAATACGACAACATAAATGGGTTGCTGCCCACAAGCTATGTGTTTATAAACGGAATGAAAGTGGGGAAAGTAAACAATATCCAATATATGGACGCACAAATGACAAAATTCCTGGTTTCGTTTGACATTCCTGCATCTATAGAGTTGCCTCGCAATTCGGTGGCCGAAGTGTATAGCTCCGACATATTGGGGTCGAAAGCCATGCGTATAATTATAGGCAACGACTACAATTCTTATTTAGCTGAAAACGACACCATGCTGTCGCAAACAGATGTATCGATGTTTGCCGAAATAGGAAAAATGTTGGAACCATACAGCAAAAAAATAGAAAACATAGTGTCGAACTTAGATTCGGTAGTGGAATCGGTAAACACAATATTGAACGACAAATCACAACAAGAAATACAATCGATGATAACCAACGTTAACGAAATATCCATACACTTGGCATCGCTTTCAAAAAACCTCAATGATGTAACTGCTCAAGAAAAAGAAAAAATACACACCATAGTAGACAACATAGAAAAATTGTCGGAGACACTAAATGATGAAAAGCTGGCGTTGATTATAGACAACATTGCCAACATAAGCGACACATTGGCCAATGCCAATATTTCATCGGCAATGCAAAGCATTAATAGCTCGTTGGAATCGCTATCGGGTGTATTAAACACTATCAACAAAGGAAGTGGAAACCTGGGATTGCTTGTCAACGACGATAATCTTTACAAGAACCTCGAACATTCCACACAAGCACTCGACTCGTTAATCAACGATATAAAAGCCAATCCTAAACGCTATTTGAATATATCAATCTTTTAAAACACAAATAGTCTATGTCGATACACGTTGAAAATATCAGCAAAATATACGGAACACAAAAAGCTTTGGATCAAGTAAGTTTTTCCATCAACGAAGGAGAAATAGTAGGGTTATTGGGTCCAAATGGAGCAGGAAAATCCACTTTGATGAAAATCATCACTTGTTTTATACCTCCCACATCGGGCAGTATAAGTGTTTATGGACACAACATTTTTGACAACCCATTGGAAATACGACGAAACATAGGATATCTTCCCGAACACAACCCTTTGTATTTGGAAATGTATGTAAGAGAATTTTTGGAATTTGCTGCAGGTTTATACAACATAGGGAAGCAAACCAAACAACGTGTAGAAGAAATAATAGAGCTAACAGGTCTCACAAAAGAAGCCAACAAAAAAATAGGCCAACTGTCGAAAGGATATCGTCAACGTGTAGGAATAGCACAAGCTCTGATACACGACCCTAAAGTGCTTATCCTTGATGAACCTACAACAGGTCTCGACCCAAACCAATTGGAAGAAATACGCCAACTAATAAAAAAGATAGGCGAAAAAAAGATAGTAATGCTATCGACCCACATAATGCAAGAAGTGGAAGCTATATGCTCAAGAGTGATAATAATAAACTCCGGAAAGATAGTGGCCGACGATAAAACTCAAAACATACACTCGATTCAAAAAACAAGCAACCAATACTTTGTAGAATTCAACAAAGAGATAAATATAACTGCAATAAAACAACTTAAAGATGTAAAAGACATATCGGCAAACGGTAACAACACTTACACCATAACAGCAAACGGCAACACCGACATACGTGAAAACATATTTAAATGGGCGGTTGACAACAACATCGCCGTACTAACTATAAGAAAAAACGACAATAATTTGGAAAAAATATTCCACGAACTAACCACTGAATAATTGATTACAGGCAACTTCTAAAAATTCCACGTTAGAACCAATTTTGATATTGTCTTTAGAACTTTTGCGTGATTTGTGTTTTTTCTTGAAATCTTTCTATTTCTTTTTCAATCGCATAGCCCGCTATGCTCAATCAAAAGAAAGTAGAA
>JAFWZP010000010.1 GCA_017522255.1 Bacteroidales bacterium
GGACCTCGACCGCTTGGCCGACGATGTGTCGAAAATGTGTTCGGCATCGCCCGCCGATGTGCTTATGCACGTGAGGGCTTTGGAGCAGTGCATAGGTTGGCACTTGGCACACAGCAATGTGGTGAAACTCGACAGCCTCGGCACCTTCTACCCCTCGATAACAGCCTCGACAGTGGAAACGCCCGACAAGGTGAATCAATTTTCAATCAAGCGACTGGGTGTCCTTTTCAAGCCTTCCGAACGTTTGAAAGAAATGATAAACAAAGCCGGAGTGAAGCTGGCAGACAAACGGATATTTCAGGCCGAAACTCACCCTATGAAAAAAATAGCGAAAGAAAAATAAACGAATATATAAATCAATTAATTCATTAAACAAATCAAAATAATAGTATCATGTCGAAGAAACATTATTGGTCCTATGAGGCTAAGAAAAAGAAAGTCTTGAAAAAAGACAAATGGGTGGCCACTTTGCGTCGCCAAGACCACATCACATTGGAGGAAAGCTCCGAAATGGTATCGATACGAGGCAGCATTTTGCCCGGCGAAGTAAGAGGCTTGTTGCGTGCTTATCTCGAACAGATACGCTACCATGTGCTTAAGGGCGACAGTGTAAACATCGAAGGATTGGGAACTTTTTATCCCAAGCTGACAAGCAAAATGGTGGACACCACCGCCGATGCCACCGTCGACAACTGCGTGAAAGACGTTACAATAGGCTTTCGCCCAAGCAACGATTTAAAAGAAATTATTAACAAGTCGGGTTTCCGTGCTTTTACACCGGCCGACAATGCAACAAGAAAGGAGGAATAAGATGGATCTGCAATTAGTAAAAACAAAAATGACCATAGGCCCTAAAAAAGGGCAATATCAATACACATTGAAACGTGTAAGCTATGGCAACATAACATCGGAAGCCATATTGGACGAAATACAATCGGCATCTACTTTCAGCCGTGCCGACACCGATGCCATCATTCACGCCTTTGCCGACGTAATGATAGAAGGCATTGCCGATGGAAGAATAGTAGACCTTGGGGTGCTGGGCACAATATACCCCAAAATAACTGCCAAGGCTGTGGACTCGAAAGAAGAATGCACTCCCGAAACTATCAAAAGCAAGGGCATTCTCTATCGCCCCGACATGGAATTGGACAGCGAAGCCAAGAAAATGAAATTTAGAATAATAGACGTGTTGCCGTCCGACGCAGCACCCGGCACGGGCGATGACGGCGACGACACAGGCGGCGACGACAACGGCGGAGGTACCACTCCGGGCGGAAGCACAGGCGACGACGACGGCGGTTTCGCAGGATAAAAAAAACAACAGGCAGAGGCTCAAACAAAGATGCCTCTGCCTTTATAAACAAATAAAAACGATAACACTTATGACTAAGAACTTAAAAAAACTTGCAGCCTTTGCACTTGTGGCAGCAACAATGATGAGTGCCACCATGGCACAGGAAGCACAGCAATCGAGTGCCGACAACAAAAAAATAGAATTTTCGATACACCTTGGCGGTAACGTGCCCTTGGGGTTTTGGGAAGACGAAGAACCCGACCGGATAGGATATGCCGACATTGGTTTACCTCTAAAGTCCACTTCCTACGACGATGGCACTTACTATGGCGATGCCGACATGGGTTTTAATCTTGGAATAAAAGTAAAATACAATATACCGAAACTGAAAGGCTTGGGTTTGATGGCCACTGCCGATGTGTTTTTCAACACCAGCAACGACTTTGAATTGAAGGAAATCGACGACGACGATTTTATTCTACACACAACCGAACATCAATGCTATATCAACGTGCCTCTTATGCTTGGAGTAAACTACAACCTTGCTTTGGGCAACAATTTTGGCATTTGGGCCGAAGCAGGAATAGGGGCAAACCTTAGAATGATAACAGACCAAAGCTATAGTTTTGAGGCAGCATTGTCGACGCTGGGCGAAGTGGACGTAATTTCAACATGGGATTATCAAAACAGCATCGATATGGCATTCCAAGTCGGAATAGGAATGATGATAATGGACAAAGTGAGCCTTGGCGTGCATTATTACAACTTAGGCAATAGCGATGTAATGGGCATTTGCGATACGAAATACATTACACCCATTGGCACCTACACCGACGGCGGCGATTTATTAAATTACGGCAAACTCAACTCTTCGATGTTTGTATTTCGCTTGGGCTACCACTTCTGATACGAAATAAATGATAATACAAAAAAAGCGGAGCAATCAACTGCTTCGCTTTTTTTATTTTCGGTGTTTTATCTTTTATGTCTTTACAAATATCTGTTGCTGTTAGGAAGAATGTAATCTTCTTGTTCGGCATGGTCGAGCACGTCTTTCACCACGTTTATTTCCAAGAACGATGTTTTTGTTCCTTCTTTGCCTCCGCTGAGGTATGCCACCATATCGGTTTCGGCAATGATGCCTCTGCGCATAAGTTCGCGTAGTGCCGCAAAGTAGTATTGTTGTCCGTTGGCTTTTTCGGGCATAAAGAATGGTTCTATGCCGTACGAGAGTGCCAAGTGCCGCATGGTTTTTTCGTTGTAGCAGATGGCAAACACGGGCAGCTTGCCTCGAAAAGCGGCTATGTTGCGAGCGGTGTTTCCGCTATACACATCGGTTATTATTGCTTTTATTGCTTTTATCTTCGACGATGCTTTCACGGTCGATTTTGCCAAGAATGCCGTAGGGTCGCAGTCGTCGTTGAGGGGTATGCGTATGTCGTTTTCCTCCAGTTTGTCTTTCTCGGCTTGTTCGGCTATGCGTGCCATTGTCTTCACTGCTTCTACGGGATACTTACCGTATGCTGTTTCGCCGCTAAGCATCAGTGCGTCGGTGCGGTAGTATATGGCATTGGCAATGTCGGTTATCTCGGCACGTGTGGGGCGTGGGTTTTGAATCATGGTGTGTAGCATCTGTGTGGCCACTATCACGGGTTTGCGGGCTTGCACACTTTTTCGTATCAGTATGCGCTGTATGCCGGGTATGCGTTCTTGTGGCACTTCGATGGCAAGGTCGCCACGGGCTATCATTATGCCGTCGGCAACCTCAAGTATCTCGTCGATGTTGTCCACTCCGTCTTGGTTTTCTATTTTGGCTATAACCTTTATAGGGCTTTGGTGCAAGGCTAATATGTTTTTGATGTCGAGCACATCTTGTTTGCAACGCACAAAGGAGTGTGCTATAAAGTCTATTTCTTTTTCGATGGCAAACAGTATGTTGTTGCGGTCTTTTTCGGTCAGCGAGGGTAGGTTTACTTGCACTCCGGGCACGTTAACGCTCTTGTGGCTGCCAAGTATCGAGTTGTTTTGAACTTCGCAGTAGAGGTATTGTTCGTCTTTGTCGCTTACCTTGAGCGATAGGTCGCCGTCGTCGATAAGTATCTCTTTGCCTATTTCCAAATCCTGAACAAAGTAAGGATACGACACTGCTATGCACTCTTTGGTGGTGCCTTGCAGGGGGTTGCCTGTTATCTTTACTTTGTCGCCGGTGTGGTATTCTATAGGTTCGGGACAGCCGGTGGTTCTTATTTCGGGTCCTTTGGTGTCCATCATTATTGCTATCTTCGACGATACTGCTCTTACATTTGATATAAGTTTTTCCAGTCCTTCGCGGTTGGCGTGGGCGGTGTTCATACGCACCACATTCATGCCCGCATCGTATAGTTCTTTTATAAAATCTTCATTGCAATGCAAATCGGATAGCGAGGCTACTATTTTTGTTTGTTTCATAGTTGGTAAGTTTAATTTTGTACCTTATTATAACCCCAAAAGCAACCTAATGTTTTGGGGTAATGTATTCATTATTATTAATTCGAAGCAAAAAGGCATCGTTGCAATGGATTTGCAAAGATAGCATTTTTTTTGCGAAGGTTCAATTTCTTTCAATAGTCGGAGCCTATCGGGTGTACACTATTTTGGTGTGTGCCGACTGCTGTTCGCCATTGTTTGTAGTAATAATTATGCGAGCCATGTATATTCCTTCGGCCACTTTGCTGCCGTTGTTTGAGCTGAAGTCCCATTCGGTTGCGGGTATGGCATACGAGCCTGCCACCACGGCGGGAGCGAAGTGCTTAACCAAGTGTCCCATCATATCGTATATATCTATTTCGATGGATTGTATTTGGTTGGGTTGGTTGTGCTCCATTCTCAGCGTGGTTTTGGTCGAAGCAGGATTGGGATAGGAATAAAATTTGCCTATATTCACTGTTTCGTGGTTGTTTACCACAAACGTTATACTTGCCGACGACGAAAAGTTGTAGATGTTCCATGCCTTTAATGTAATGGTGTGTGTGCCATCTGTTAGGTTTTGTAGCGGATATTTTATGTATCCTTTGTGGGGGTTGTTGCGGTCGGTTTCGTAGTAGTCGTTTAGTATCATCGTTTGGTTGCTGTTGTTGTCGAGTATGGCTGTTATATCGTGTCCTATGCCGCTGCCCACGGCGTTTATACCAATGGTGTCGTATAGTATGGCATATATGTATGGGTTTTGGTCGGTGAGCCCTCCCGACACAAACAGGCTGTCGTTCATAAACAGGCGTATGTCGGGCCTCGATTCCACTATTTCGATATCTTGATTGAAACCGCCGAACACTATGTTGCTATATTCGCCTGCTGCATCTTCGGTTCCTGCCGAGGCGTAGTGGCTTAGTTTGCCGTAGTCGTATTGGTACACCACGTCGCGCGGTACTACAAAAGAGTATTTGAATTTGCCCTCTATCACCGAGTCGCGACCCTTGTAAAGTATGTTCTTTTGTTGCGAAAATTCCATCTCGGTGTCTTCGTTGTCGTTGGCCAATGTTTGGTAGGTTATAAAGCGGTCGAAAACTATAGGAAATATTTCGCCTGTAAAGTCGGGTATAATGTTATTGTTGCTGTTTCGTATTTCGCCTTCTATTGTTACTTCGGTCAGCACCGTTGCGGTGTCGGCCGAAGTGATGTTTATTGGTTTTTCGTTTACAGCCGTTACCACAACGTTGTTTTCGGGTATCGATAGCTTTATTGCGGGGTCGCCCAATAGTTGCATGGCGTGGGTCATGCTTGCTTCGTTTTTGGCCAGTCTGAAAGCATCGCCTATGCTGTTGTTTTTGTCTAAGGCGTATAAGCACAATTTGGTGTCGAACGATTCGCTGTGTCCTATAGGTCTGACGGCTGCCGCTATGGCTATGCCGCCTCCGTTTGGTGCCAATACAAAGCTTTCGGCACCGCAAATATCGCCTATTATATCGTATTTGCCAAAACTACAAGTGCTGGCCACAAAGAAAGGTAGTTGGTAGCGGTTGGCATACGAGTTGATGTCGGGTATTTCCATATATCGTTCGCTGCCGATATGTTGGTAAGCACCATGTCCCACATAGTTTAGCAGCAAGCAGCCATTGTTGATTCGCTTGGTGAGTGCATTTTTGGCTTCGGGGTAAAACGAGCCTATGGCACCGGACTGCTGTGTGTAGGCATCGGCATATATTTTTTCGATATTGAATGTGGGATACTTTTCGAGTATTTGTTGTGTTGTTTTTTCCGACGATGTAATAAAGTATACATCATTGGCGGAACCCGGGTCGGCATCATCGGCCAAGAAGGTGAGTTGGTTTCGCCAGTCGCCTCGCAGCGAGCCGTGGGTTAAATCTTTCTTGGTAAGGTAGTATTCCACTTTGTCGACCATTGTTTTTGCTTCGGAAGCATTCTTTACAGGGAAGCGTCCTATACCTACGTCGATGCTTTCGTATATAGATCCTGTTTCCCAGTCGCCTAAGTATCCAAACATATCGTCGGAAGTATATGACGAACCTTCATCATCGAACGAAGTTTCGGATTGATATGATACCACGTATGGGATATCAGTATTGCCGATGTTTTTGTTGTCGTAT
Source organism: Bacteroidales bacterium (assembly GCA_017522255.1). GTDB lineage: Bacteria > Bacteroidota > Bacteroidia > Bacteroidales > P3 > HGM05376. Next base: position 5,881 of record JAFWZP010000010.1, read on the forward strand.
ATGGCTTTTCCAAACAGAAGCAGATATTTGGGCGCTTTTAGTATCTCGTTTGTCAATGCTCTGTCGTAAAGCATTTTCAAAAAACGACGGATAGACATGGCATCTTGTTTGCCCGACGAAAATTCGTTGTATATCTCTTCGGGGGTAACCACAGCTACGTCTAATCCGCTATGTAGACGATGCAACTGAGCCAGCCGCTCGGCTTGTTCGGTAAATACGGGTGGAGCCACTATTATGTAGTCGGGTTGTGGCATGCCATGTAGGTTTTGGTTGGCAATAGGAGTAAGCGATGCCGGAGAGTAATACGTGCTGCCATCAAAGGCTATCCATTCTGCTATATCGCTGACACTATCCAAAAACATTGTCTTGCCATTATGGTAGGTAGCGTTGAGTTCTGTTACGTTGCATGGGTCGCTTACGTTCCATACTCGCACCGAAGATGATGTGTTGCTTATCTCAAACAAATTTACACTGCTATCGTTTATGTCGGGGGCCTTTCTAAATTTTAATTGACCATCAGAAAAAATAAGTTTGGCAGGAGCGTTTACTTCGATGTAATCCAAATATCCCGATGCCAACGATTCGCGAGGCGAGTAATTTATACTTATCTCGCATTTCGACGATGATGAGGGTTTTGTGGTGCAATAAAGCCCTTGGTAAGGGTATCTGTATCCTGTAGAGAATGTGTGTTTCAATGTTGTACCATTGATAGAAACATCAAAAGATGAGTTGGCGTTAGAAATGCTTGCTAAGGCATATCTTACGCTTACATTGCTGTTAGGTATAGCATTAGGAATAGATATGGAATAAGACCTGTTAGGTACAGCATTAGAAAATTTATCGCCAACCCAAATTCTGCCACTGCCATGAGTGTTGACTGCATCGTTGTGTATGGTGGAATAGTATGTGTATGTGTTTATAGTATCGTTGGGTTGTTGGGAGATGTTTTTGCTAATAATGCGTTTGTTTGTAGTGCAGGGTGCATTGGTAGTAAGGTAATAGTAGTTGTATTTCGAATATGGATGGATATGATATTCGTATGTCTTCTGTGATTTATTGTATTTCCAAACATTGGCAGCTTGAGCGTAAAACAGAATGTAGTCGTTACCATCTAATAATCCATTTCCATTATTGTCGTTGATATATATAGGGTTTTCCATTAAATCGTTGTATTCAAAATCTTTGTTGTTCTCAGACAATGCACCACCACCATTTCCGTAGATAGCCACTTGTGATATGGGTATGTTCTCTATATTCATACCTTGTGATATTATTTCGTTGGCTGTTATCCTATGAATTCCTGTATTGTTTATGGTTATTTTGTACCAATTGCCTTCCGATAATACAGAGCTGGAAGGGTAGGGGTTGGTGCTTTTTGTAATTGGTTTGTGAACATTGTCATCAGATTTCTTGTAGAAAGACACGGAATACGAAACGATTTTTTTAATTGTTCCGTTTATCTCAATGTATGGTAGTATGGCAATTGTGGCGTTTGTAGTAGAATCATTTATTTCGAAACGATGGAATTTGTATCGAACGGTATCCGATATTTTTACATTACGTTGTTTAAGGAAATATAATTCTTGGTTTGTAAGATTTTCGCATTCAATATTGCCAAAGTGTAGATTGTATTCGGCACTATTTAGTGTATATTTGCTTACGAATAAAGAGGTATTGTAATCTTCGTCGTAACATGCGTTTGCAAATAAAGGATGAAATATAGTTATTGAATCAGAAAAATTATTCCAAAATATTCCTTCATTTTTTGTAACCATTTGTCCGCATATCTCGTTTACTTGAGCAATGATAAAAAATACCAAAAATATCAAACTTGCAAGTTTACCTATTTTCATAATATCTGAATTTGTGAGGTTGTTTTTTCTCGTTAATTAGTTGTGTTTTCTAATAACAGAAAAATGGTAAAAAAATTGTGCAATAAAAATGAATAAAAATGGGTCAAAAATGAAAAAAACAGGAAAAAATAAAGGATAAAAACACTGATTTTTGAGTTTTTTGTGCTTTTTTTTTATTCTGATAATTAGATTGATATAATTTTTTTTTTAGATTTTACGTGATAAGTCAAAAAAAAATCGTAATATTGCCGTTTAATTCGAGTATATTTTTTAGACGATATGAAGATGAAAAGGATACATAAAGTAATTGTTTTGTTGACGACCTTTTTTGTTGTAGGTCAAGGAGTTGTGGCACAGGATTTCGTTTTTTCACAATTCTATGCAAATCCTTTGTATTTAAACCCTGCATTAGCAGGTGCTAAAATCTGTCCAAGATTCTCCTTAAATTATAGAAATCAGTGGCCTGGGCTTGTCTCTGCTTTTACTACAGTGTCAGCATCTTATGATCAATATTTTAGTGATTTGCACGGAGGTATAGGTGCATTTGTATTGACAGATAGACAAGGTGATCATGGTGCATTAAAGACTAACCAGGTTTCGTTTATGTATTCGTTTCGTTTTCAATTGTCAAGGACAATATATATGAATGCAGCCTTGCAAGCCTCTCTAATAAATGAGAATTTAGATTGGTCTACTTTGACTTTTCCTGATCAAATAGATCCTGATTTTGGCTTTATATTCAATACACAAGCTGTGCCACCTGAAGATATGAATCTTTTTTATGCTGATTTTAACGCCGGCTTATTAGTGTATAGCAAAGCATGGTATGGAGGTTTGGCCGTATCGCATTTAACGCAACCAAGCAATGGGTTTTATGGCTTGAGTGAATTACCTATGAAAATAACTCTACATGGAGGTGGTTTGATAAACTTGAAAGAAGATACTCGTCGTACTTCCTTTTTGGATTTAGGTTCTCCTGTTGTATCTCCAAACTTAATATACCAACATCAGGGTGGATTTAATTATTTCAACTACGGAGTCTATTTGGATTGGATGCCTTTTATTGTTGGTGTATGGTTTCGTCATGGAATTGAAAATGCAGATGCTTTTATCTTCTTGGTTGGATTTCAGCAACCAACATTCAAATTGGGATATAGTTATGATGTAACAGTCTCAAAACTGTCTAATCAAACTCATGGATCGCACGAAATAACATTAGGGTTTATGTTGCCATGTCCTGAAAAGAGAAAACAAATTAGAACAATTCGTTGTCCGTCATTTTAAAAAATGAAACATTCAAAGTAAATAAACGTATAACACGAAAAATATATAGAACCATGAAAAATTTAAAAACAGTAAGTTTCTTCGTCTTAGTAACGATATTATTAGCGGGATGTAGTAGTTATACATCTGAAACAACAGGTTGGAATTATAATGATTCTAAATGGGGTGGATTCGAAGTATCCCAAAATACGGAACAAATGACCGGATATGGTTTGGTGTTCATCGAAGGTGGATCGTTTCAAATGGGACGTGTTTCAGATGATACACGTTACCAATGGAACAATACTCAACATACCGTAACAGTATCTTCATTTTATATGGATGAGACAGAAGTTAGAAATGTTGATTACAGAGAGTATATTTATTGGTTGAATAGAGCATACGGTAGCGAATATCCCGAATATGTAAGAAACGCATATCCTGATACTAATGCTTGGCGAGAAAAATTACGCTATGCGGAACCGATGGTTGAATATTATTTCCAAACTCCAAATTACCAAGATTATCCAGTGGTAGGAGTATCATGGGAACAAGCTAGTGCATATTGTATTTGGCGTTCGAATCGTGTAAATGAAAGGATAGCGATAGATGCAGGTATATTACCATTGGATTTCACAGATTTAAGAGGAGAGAGTGCTTTCCAAACTGATGTCTATTTTGCTGGTCTTTATAGAGGTGAAACTAAGCAAGAAATGGAAAATTTGGATCCTGCTGCTGGTGGGGAGCCTCGTCGTGTAAATAAAGCAGATGGAATTTTCTTGCCGAACTATCGTCTCCCGACCGAAGCAGAATGGGAGTTTGCTGCATTGGGTTTGGTTGGTACAATGATAGATGGTCGTATTGTTGAACATCGTGTTTATCCATGGAATGGTCAAAGTGTTCGTTCTGCTGAAAAAGATTATTATGGACAATTTCTTGCCAACTTCAAACGCAGTCGTGGCGATAATATGGGTGTGGCAGGTGATTTGAACGATGGTTATGTATATACAGCTCCTGTGAGATGGTATTTCCCCAACGATTATGGCTTATATAATATGGCGGGTAATGTGAGTGAGTGGTGTATGGATGTATATAGAAAACAAACACAACCATTAGATGGTGAGGAAGTTAACCCGTTTAGAGGTAATATATATAAGACTTATACTATTGTTGATGAAGAGATATTGATTAATGATACAAGCGGTGGAATAGTATATAGAAACGTTGATGAAGATTTGAATAGAAGAAACTATCGTCAAGCTGATAATGTAAATTATTTGGATGGTGATTATGCTTCTACAATTTTTGATCCACAAACAAATCAAAATCTTGTTAATTGGTCGGGAAGTAGTGTTGATGAAGAAGAGGCTGTAGAAGAAGGATCTGCTGATTATTTATCAAATCCTGATAGTGTAACCAATATGATGTATCGTAGAAATTCGACTGATAAAAACTCTATCACTTCGATGTTGAACAATAAGGTTCGTGTTGTAAAAGGTGGTTCTTGGAATGATAGAATTTATTGGATGCAACCTGGTACAAGACGCTATTATGATCAAGATAAATCTACTGCATGGATTGGTTTCCGTTGTGCAATGGATAGGTTGGGAGCACAAAAAATAGAGAAAAAATAAATTTGAAGATTAAATGAAATAAAAATAAGGCTACCAAATGGGCAGCCTTATTTTTTGTAAGAACTAATTTTAATATATAAGTAATATGAACGAAGTGGAAAAAAGAAGCTATGCTTTGGGTTGTGATATTGGGAACAACTTAAAAACTATGGGTCTACCTATTGAAAAAGATGCTTTTGCACAAGGTGTAGTGGATGCAATTAATGGAAAATTGGCAATGACTATGGAGGAATTGAATGCTCAATTTGCTCTAATAAATAAAGAATTGGAAGAAAAACAAAGGCAAATGGCTGATGTCGAAAAAGAAGTGGGGGTTAAATTTTTGGCCGAAAATAAAACTAAGGAAGGTATTGTAGAAACAAAATCTGGATTACAATATAAAGTAGTAACGTTAGGAACAGGCAAAAAACCTTCGGCAACTGATACCGTAAAAGTTCACTATCATGGTACTTTGATTGATGGGACAGTTTTTGATTCATCAATTCAACGTGGCGAACCAATAGAATTTCCATTAAATAGAGTGATAAAAGGATGGACTGAAGGATTACAACTTATGCCTATAGGTTCGAAGTTTATATTCTATATACCTGGAGATTTGGCATATGGTGAGGCATCACCAAGTCCACTTATCAAACCTAATTCAACTCTTATTTTTGAAGTGGAACTTTTGGATATTCGTAAATAATAAAATAATAATTGATAGGTATTTCTTGCATAGTATAAGGGATACCTATCTTTTTTATCTCTTATGCAGTTATATTTGTTAAAATTACCTTCATCGAATGATTACCTTCTTGCCAATAATGAGCGAATTAAACACTACTTACATGTCGATGACTATGGATTGTTGGCTGTTAAAAACAATTCGCAGATCTTATCAATGTTAGGTAAGGTAATAGTGCAATATCTACTTGGGAAGCAATATGCTATGCAAAATAATATTTCTCCTTTCCCCTTTACTTATACAAAGAATGGAAAACCATATATAGAGAAATACCCTAATTTTTGTTTTAATATTTCTCATACCAAGGAGTGGATAGTTGTAGCTGTGGCTGATGTTCCGGTAGGAGTGGATATAGAGATGTTGCGATTATATAAACCGGAGGTGGTCAAACGTTTTTTTCATAAAGATGAATATGCGTTTTTGGAAGGACTGCCGGCTCATTTACGTGATGTATCCTTTACGCGATTGTGGACTTTGAAAGAAAGTTATGTAAAGTGTATCGGCACAGGGATTGCCAATAACTTTGATAAGTTTGCCATCTCTATAAACTCTACAGCTATAGAAATAAAGGAAAACGATATTCCCGTTTTTTTTAAGCAGCATAAGTATGATGAATTATTTGTAAGTGTTTGTTCTTTTTCTAATATTTTTCCTGATGATATTATTTTGCTTACTATTGAGGAAATATTAGGTAAGTAAAAGTCTATAAGTCATCAATGGCTTTTTGTTTTACTACGTCCGTCAATATATTGGAGGCATATAGTTCTGGTTCTATAGTCATTTCTTCTATCCAAGCATACGTAACTATGCGGTTTTTGACCCAAAAGTTCCATACTTTTAACTCAAAAGTATGGAACTTTCAACCCCTAAACCGCGTAGTTATGTGATTTGCTGATTTAGGTTGTCACTTTTGTATCTTGAGACTGATTTAAGTTGACTAGTTAATAAATATCGACTATTTACAGTTTACATTATTCACTATTACGAGTATTTTTGGTTTACTCTGATAAAGAATCAAATTTATTGAAAGCTTTATTCCACAGCTTTACGTATTGCTGTATTTACTTGTGAGAGGTTGGTGAATGTCATTCCATGTAATAGTTCATTTTTTACTATATTGTTAATTCTCTCAGCTATAGCGTTATCTTTTGGATTGCTGTTTTCTGTCATACTGGGAATGATATGATTATCAGTTTGAACCTTTATGTAAGCTGCACTTGCATACTGTGTTCCGCGGTCAGAATGATGGATAAGTGTATCATTAAAGTCTTTAGGAAGAGTTTTTATGGCCATTTCTAAGGCTTTGATACTGTAGACAGCTTCGAGCGTCGGAGCAACATACCATCCCAGAATGTACTTACTATAGGCATCCATTACAATAGTTAGAAATACAAATCTATACCCATTGGGTGCGGAAGAATCTTCTACTTTTATATAGGTAATATCACTGACCCATATATGGTTATGTCGCATTGGTATTACATTCTTGATAAGATTAGGATAAGTTGGCAAGTTGTGGCGTGAGTTCGTTGTACGTATTGCCCGAGAACGTCTTATTAGATGAAGTCCTTGCTCATGTATGATATAACGAAAGACATCGCGTCCAACTCGATATTCTTCTGCAAAGTGTTGCTTATACATCCGCCAAAGTTTATCCATGCCTATTTTTGGATCTTTCTTCCTTGCTTCAAGAACAAATTGCACAACAAATTGTTCCAACGCAAGACGTTGAAATAACACATTTTCATCGTATTTATAAAAGGCCTGTCGTGTTACACCGGTCAGTGCACAAAGGGGCTTTATTGAGTATTTCGATTCCCCTTTATGTAGCCTTTTGACTGTCCGGTAGCGGCTTTTTTTCTTATTTCAATTACAAACATTTCTTCCGCTACATCGATCATTGTTTCGTTGAAATCTGCACGCATTGTTTCGTTGTAGAGACGTTTCTTTAGTTCTAAAACTTCCTTGCGTAAAGATTTTAATTCGTCTGATTTACTGATTGTTGTATTTCTGCCCATTATCATTAAATTTGTA
>JAFWZP010000071.1 GCA_017522255.1 Bacteroidales bacterium
AGATTAGCGTGGAAGCCTTCAACCGTATCGACCGCGATATGGGGGCACGTGTGGCTAAGGTGCGCGACATAAACAGCGACCTTTGTGCCTTGATTAAGATAGAAACCATAGAAACGGGTTTTGAGTTTAGCGGTTGCATTATAGAAAAAACCGAACAAAAAACCGGCGAGATATGGGTGTTTGTGTCGCCCGGCGTTAAGTTTCTTACCATTAAGCATAAAGACTTTGGAGTGCTACGCAACTACAACTTTCCGCAAAGCATAGAAAGCGGCGTGGTGTATCAGATGAAACTGAGCACCGAAGCCAAAGAAGTGAAGATTGACACTTCCACTATAAATAAAGCTGTGGATAGCAAGATAGATGCCAAGATGGAAGAGATGAACAAAAAGCTTGCCGAACTGGAACAGCTGAAACAAGATCTTTTAAAGCAATCTCAAAAAGAAAAAGAGCCGGAAGTAAAGAAGGAGAAACCGGTCAGGATACGCCCCGTTTACGACAAAGAAACCTTTGCGATGCTGAATGCAGCCTATTCGGTGGCACCGCAAACATCGTTTGGGATTACCTTTGGAGTGCAAAAAACTTGGGGTTGGTATGTAAGCGTGTCTTCGGGCTTGCAATTCGATGCCTTAAACACAAAATACGAAGACGATGCCGGCACAGCCGAATATTACTACGATGGCAAAACCTCCTCTTCGCGTCTATCGGCACACACAGGAGTGATGTATCGCATAGCCAAACCTATTTCCTTAAAATTAGGACTGGGCTATGGAGTACGCAATCAAGCATTTTCTACCATCAATGGCGATTATGTAAAAATAAAAGCAAACTCGTATAGTGGGTTGGAATACTCGGCAGGTGTGCATCTGTCGTTTGGCAGAATGGCATTTTCGGTAGATGTGTTGGGATTGGGAACCGATTTTAAATACTCCGAAATAAAAGTGGGAATAGGATATAACCTAAAAATAAAGAAGCACGCAAACAAAGAACAGAAAGGAGAATAGAAAGATGAAGAAGATAATATTTTTTATAACAGCGATGTGCTTGTTTGCAATGCATGGTTGCCAAAAAGATATTGAAGCACCTATCAACGATATAATCATTACCGACCAAGTGGAAGCTGCCGCAAGACCTGCCATCATATCCGGCACAGTGGAATGCCCCGTAAGCATCACCAAAATAGAACTTTGGATAGACAGCGACGAAAACTTCTCTAATCACACTGTGCATGATATAGAGTTGAGTGATAAAGCTTTTTCCATATTGGTTAATGAATTGAATTTTAATACTACATACTATTATAAGTATGTAGTATACAATGCTGTTGATATGGCAGAATTGGATACAAAGAGCTTTACCACCATGGATAGTACATTGGCATCGGTTAGAACAGCCGAGGTTTCATCGATAACGACAAATAGTGCCGTATGTGGTGGCAATGTAACTTCGGATGGATATTTAAGTGTAACGGCACGTGGTGTATGCTGGAGTACCTCGCCCAATCCCACAATAACCGACAATAAAACTACCGATGGTAGTGGTACAGGAAGTTTTACTTCTAATATAACCGGACTAACGGCAAATACCACCTACTATGTGAGAGCCTATGCAACCAATAATATTGGTACAGCATACGGCGAAGAGAAAAGTTTCACTACATTATTATCAATTAATGGTTATGATTGGGTAGACTTAGGCTTGCCAAGTGGTTTGAAGTGGGCTACCTGCAATGTGGGTGCTACTACTCCCGAAGGCTATGGCAACTTCTATGCTTGGGGCGAAACTACAACCAAAAGATTGTATGACCAATCTAATAGCGTTACCTACAACCAAGAAATAAGTGATTTCAGTGGCAATGTCACCTACGATGCAGCCCGAGCCAATTGGGGCAGCACATGGCGTATGCCCACCAAAGCCGAGATGGAAGAATTGCGAGACAACTGCACTTGGACATGGACAAGCCAAAACGGTGTAAACGGAATGAGAGTAACGGGACCTAACGGCAACAGCATATTTCTTCCTGCTACGGGCTACTGCCTCGGGTTGTCGCGTTACGGCGTTGGTGAGCGCGGCTACTATTGGAGTTCCACGCCCTTCGAGAGCGGTACCAGCAATGCCTACAACCTCGACTTCAGCAGTGGCTACCGCAATGTGTATTGGGACAATCGCGGCTACGGGCGTCCGGTTCGCCCGGTTTCAGATTAAATAGATATACAATAAAATAATATATATCTTATTGGCTTATCCTGTATATGTTATCGGCGTAATGTATATGGGATAAGTTGTTTTTTTGGTATATGTTTTTTTGGGAGACGCGCCGCGGCACGTCTGTACGGTCGGGGGAATATTGTTTGGGTGTAGAATATTCGGGGTATTGGTTTTTGGCGGTATAATATTATGCAACCGTAGAGACGCGCCGTGGCACGTCTCTCTTGTGGCGCGTCTGTACGATCGGGGGAATATTATTTGTGGGTAAAATATTCGGAGTATTGGTTTTTGGTGGAATAAAATATTATGCAACACTTGTGGCACGGCACGCATTTCGTGGCAACTGAATATGTTTTTGAAACATTATTGCTTGCAAATACGTAGATAATGTGTATCTTTGCAACGGCGTTTTGCAATCACTGATAATAGATAATAAACAGAAAATCAATTATGGCAATAAAAAATATAATATTCGACCTTGGTGGCGTTATTTACGATATACGCTACGAAAACATAGCCGATAAGTTTCGCAGCTATGGCATCACCGATTTTGAGAAACTTTATTCCAAGGCTTCGCAAACCGATAGCATAGATTTGTTTGAAGAAGGCAAGATAACACCAGCCGAGTTTAGAGATTATCTGCGAGGCCTGTCGCCGGTGCCTCTCACCGATGAGCAGATAGACGAAGCTTGGAATGCCATTCTTATAGGCATACCCAAAGAGAGATTGGAACTTTTGGGAATGCTAAGGCTGAAGTATAATATATTCCTATACAGCAACACCAATCAAATAAACTACGATAAGTTTACCACTGAATTGAAAGCGAAATACGGCTTCGATGTGTTTGAGGTAACGTTCAAGAAGGCCTATTTTTCGCAAATATTGCAGATACGCAAGCCCAAGTTGGAAGGCTTTCGAGCCATATTGGCAGAGCAAGGTTTAAAACCCGAAGAAACCCTTTTCATCGACGACAGTCCACAACATATAGAGGCTGCACGCAAGGTGGGCATAAATGCTTATCATTTGACCGGCGGCGAAACCATGGAACAGTTGTTTATGTGCAACTTAGAGTTGAGGCAAGGAGTCGTTTAACAGATGCGGTGTTTGCAACGGCAATAAAATGAACAAAAATGAACACAAAAAGGTGTAAAAAACTAATTTTTGGGAACATAAAACGACAAAAAACTGTTGAAAACTAATTTGTGAGGCAAACTTTTTTGTGCAAATTGATGTTTGTAAGCTATTGATATAAAGTGTCTCGTTGAGATTTTAACTTTTTTTTCGATGCGAAAAATAGCTTTATGCGTTCTATGTGGAAAAAAATTAGTAATTTTGCACCCTAAATTTTGGGATAAAAATATAGTAATTTAAACATTTTAAAGTATAATATGCCAACAATACAACAATTAATCCGTAAAGGACGTCAACAAATGGAGTATAAAAGTAAATCTCCGGCATTAGATTCTTGTCCACAACGTAGAGGAGTTTGTACGCGTGTATACACAACCACTCCTAAGAAACCAAATTCGGCAATGCGTAAAGTAGCCAGGGTACGTTTGACAAACCAAAAGGAAGTTAATGCTTACATACCGGGCGAAGGACACAATTTGCAAGAACACTCTATCGTGATGATCAGAGGTGGACGTGTAAAAGATTTACCAGGTGTAAGATATCACATAATCCGTGGTGCATTAGACACATCGGGAGTAGATGGTAGAAGACAAAGACGTTCGAAATATGGTGCAAAACGTCCAAAACAAGCAGCAAAATAAAATAATAATAAATTATTAGAGCTTTTATAGCAATGAGAAAAGCAAGACCAAAAAAGAGAATTATTTTACCGGATCCAAAGTTTAACGATACATTAGTAACAAAATTCGTTAACAATTTGATGTTAGGTGGTAAGAAAACAACCGCATATAAAATATTTTACGAAGCAATAGATGTAGTTGCAGAACGTACAAAAGAAGATGGTTTGGAAGTGTGGAAAAAAGCATTGGCAAACGTAACTCCTTCTGTTGAAGTACGTAGTCGTAGAATTGGTGGAGCAACATTCCAAATTCCTTCGGAAATCCGTCCGGAACGTAAAATGTCTATCGGAATGAAAAACCTTATAGGTTATGCTCGCAAAAGAGGTGAAAAGACAATGGCTTTGAAATTAGCTAGCGAAATTCAAGCAGCTTATAAAGAAGAAGGTGCCGCTTTCAAACGTAAGGAAGAAACTCACAGAATGGCTGAAGCTAACAAAGCATTCTCGCACTTCAGATTTTAATTAAAGCAAATAATAAAGTAGATTATAAAGATAAACCGAAACAAATGTCTGAACTAAAATATACAAGAAACATAGGTATTATGGCTCACATCGACGCCGGTAAGACAACAACAACCGAGCGTATTTTGTTCTATACCGGAAAGAACTACAAATTGGGAGAAACCCACGATGGTTCAGCCACAATGGACTGGATGGCTCAAGAGCAAGAAAGAGGTATAACAATTACTTCTGCTGCTACTACTGTGTTTTGGAATTATCAAAATAATCAATATAAGTACAATATAATCGATACTCCGGGTCACGTTGACTTCACTGTAGAAGTAGAGCGTTCGTTGAGAGTGTTGGATGGTGCAGTGGCTTTGTTTTGTGCTGTTGGCGGTGTTGAACCTCAATCCGAAACAGTGTGGCGTCAAGCCGATAAATACAAAGTGCCACGTATAGCATTCATTAATAAAATGGATAGAGCCGGTGCCGACTTCTTTTCTGTTATAAAACAAATAAAGGAACGTCTCGGAACCAATCCTATTCCATTGCAAATTCCTATCGGACAAGAGGATTTGTTTAAGGGCGTTGTGGATTTAATTCGCAACAAGGCTCTTATTTGGGACGAAGCTTCTAACGGAACAAAATTCTACGAAGTTCCAATGCCTGATGATTTGAAAGACATAGTAGATGAATATCGTCAAAAACTTATCGAAGGCGTTGCCGAAGATGATGATGAGTTGATGGCAAAATTCTTTGAAGATCCAAATTCAATCACCGAGGAAGAAATGTTAGCTCAAATACGCAAAGCTACATTGGAAATGAGAATAACTCCTGTTTTGTGTGGTGCTTCGTTTAAAAATAAAGGTATACAATCTTTGTTAGATGCCGTTGCCGCATTCTTGCCAAGTCCTATGGATATAGAAGCAGTGGAAGGAGTGAATCCAAAAACCGAACGAGAAGAAACTCGATCAATAGATGTTAAAGCCCCATTTTCGGCATTAGCATTTAAGATAGCAACAGACCCATACGTAGGTCGCATTTGCTTTTTCCGCGTATATTCAGGAAAATTAGAGTCGGGTTCTTATGTTTACAATGCTTCGACGGGAAAGAAGGAACGTATTTCGCGTATCATGCAAATGCACGCCAATAAACAAAATCCTATGGAAGTGATTTCGGCAGGAGATATTGGAGCTGCAGTGGGTTTTAAAGATATAAAAACCGGAAATACGTTGTGTGCCGAAGAACATCCGATTATATTGGAATCGATGAAATTCCCCGAACCGGTTATAGGTATAGCAATAGAGCCTAAAACTCAAGGCGATATAGATAAGATGAACAACGCATTGATAAAATTGGTTGAAGAAGATCCAACACTTGTTGTGAAAAGTGATGAATCGTCGGGACAAACTATTATCAATGGTATGGGTGAGTTGCACTTAGACATTATTTTGGATCGATTGAAGAGAGAGTTCAATGTAGAAGTAAATCAAGGAGCACCACAAGTAGCCTACAAAGAAGCTATTACTACAAATTATCAACATCGCGAAGTATACAAAAAACAAACCGGTGGTCGTGGTAAGTTCGCCGATATTATATTTGAAATAGGTCCCGCTGATGAAGGATTTAAAGGTTTACAATTCGTCAACGAAGTAAAGGGCGGAAATATTCCAAAAGAATATATGCCTGCAATAGAAAAGGGTTTCAAATCAGCAATGGAAAATGGTGTTTTGGCCGGATATCCAATGGAGAGCTTGAAAGTGCGTATTATAGATGGTTCGTACCACCCTGTAGATTCGGATGCATTGTCGTTTGAATTATGTGCACGAGTAGGCTTTAAAGAAGCTTGTCGCAAGGCTAATCCTATATTGTTGGAACCAATAATGAAGTTGGAAGTATTGACACCTGATGCCTACTTAGGAGATGTAACCGGAGATTTAAATCGTCGTCGTGGAGTATTGGAAAATGTTATAGCCAAGGTTGGTGTTCAAGCTATTCAAGCTAAAGTTCCTTTGCAACAAATGTTTGGCTACGTAACAGCGTTAAGAACCATTACATCGGGACGTGCAAATTCGACAATGGAGTTTTCTCATTATGACGAGTTGCCGAAAGATATGACAGAAAATATTCTAAAGAAAAGTTATTAATAAACGAGTTTATAAAAAATCGAAAACCGTGAGTCAAAGAATTAGAATCAAACTAAAATCGTACGATCACAACTTGGTTGACAAATCAGCCGAAAAGATCGTAAAAACCGTAAAAATGACGGGTGCGGTTGTTAATGGTCCAATTCCATTACCAACTAACAAGAGGATTTTTACAGTAAACCGTTCGACTTTCGTCAATAAAAAATCAAGAGAACAATTTGAATTAAGTTCTTACAAAAGATTGATGGATATATACAGCACATCTGCAAAAACCATCGATGCATTGATGAAATTAGAGTTGCCGAGCGGTGTAGAAGTAGAAATTAAAGTGTGATAACAATCAGTTGAGGTTTGTATAAACATGCTGATTTAAAATGAATCTGATTAACTAAAAAACAAAATGTCAGGATTATTAGGAAAAAAAGTAGGAATGACCAGTTTGTTTGATGCCAACGGAAAACAAATACCGTGCACAGTGATAGAAGCTGGTCCTTGTGTAGTTACACAAGTTAAGACAATTGAAAAAGATGGTTATGAAGCCATCCAATTAGCTTTCGGAGAAAAGAAAGAAAGCCGTACTACCAAACCAATGAGAGGACACTTTGCAAAAGCAAACACAACTCCCAAACAGTATTTGGCAGAATTTTCTCGTTTTGAAGAAGGAAGTAAAAAGTCTTTTGGTGAAGTATTAGACGTTACTGTTTTCCAAGAAGGAGAATTTGTTGACGTGGTAGGAACATCAAAAGGTAAAGGTTTCCAAGGTGTAGTAAAAAGACACGGATTTAGTGGTGTTGGTGATGTAACACACGGCCAACATGACCGTTTAAGAGCTCCTGGTTCGGTAGGCGCATCTTCGTATCCTTCGCGTTTGTTTAAGGGATTGCGTATGGCTGGTCAAACCGGTGCGAAACGTGTGAAAGTTCAAAACCTTCAAATAGTGAAAATAATTCCCGAAAAGAATTTGATGTTAGTAAAGGGATCTGTACCAGGACCTAAAGGATCAATTTTAAAAATAGAGAGATGGAGCTAAAAGTATATAATATCAATGGAAGCGAAACAGGTAGAACTGTTGTTTTAGATGATTCTATATTCGCAATAGAGCCTAATGACCATGCTATATATTTGGATGTAAAACAATATTTGGCAAATCAACGTCAAGGAACTCACAAAGCAAAAGAAAGAAGCGAAGTAAGCGGATCTACTCGTAAATTAGGCCGTCAAAAAGGTGGTGGTGGTGCACGTCGTGGTGATATCAATTCTCCTCTTTTGGTGGGAGGTGGTCGCGTTTTTGGACCTAAACCAAGAGACTATCGTTTTAAATTAAACATCAAATTAAAACGATTGGCACGTCGTTCGGCATTGAGCTACAAGGCTGCTGAAAATAATATTACAGTAGTGGAAAATTTCACAATGGAAGCTCCAAAGACTAAAAAGATGGTCGAAATTATTAAGAATTTGAATGTGGCAGAAAAAAAATCGCTATTTATTTTCTCAGAACAAAATAATTTCGTATCTTTGTCAGCTAGAAACCTACAGAATGTAAAGGTTGCAAATGTATGTCAGTTAAACACTTATGACATTATGAACGCAACAAATTTGATCATTTCGGAGGCTTCTTTAGTAGAAATTGCCCGTGTTTTGGCAACAAATAAATAGTATTGTGAATAAACTTAAGAAACTTTAACACGATGAATATTATAGTAAAACCGCTGATAAGTGAAAAAATGAACAAAGCCACCGAAAAGATGTCTAATCGATATGGCTTTGTTGTTGATAAACGGGCTAATAAAATACAAATTAAAAATGCTGTAGAAAGTTTTTATAATGTAAAAGTAGTGGATGTGAATACGATGAATTATAGTGGAAAAGTAAAATCTCGTTACACAAAATCCGGCTTTTTGACAGGAAAAACTGCAGCATTTAAGAAAGCTATAGTAACATTAGCAGAAGGTAATACAATAGATTTTTATAGCAATATTTAAGAAGAGAAATGGCTTTAAAAAAATTCAAACCGACAACACCCGGACAACGTCATAAAGTAGTGGTTACTTTTGACGATATAACAACATCCAAACCTGAAAAAAGTTTGGTAATGGGTCGTAGTAAATCTGGGGGAAGAAACAATCAAGGTAAGATGACTATGCGCTACATAGGTGGTGGTCATAAACAAGCTTATCGTTTTGTTGATTTTAGAAGAGAAAAAGACTCAATTCCCGCAGTAGTAAAAACTATAGAATATGATCCGAATCGTACATCGCGTATCGCATTGGTATGCTATGCTGATGGCGAAAAACGTTATATTTTAGCTCCTCAAGGATTAAAAGTCGGTCAGACTATTATGTCAGGTAGCGGAATTGCCCCGGAAATAGGCAATACATTAACATTGGCAGAGATACCATTTGGTACTTTGATTCATAATATTGAATTGAGACCTGGACAAGGTGCAAAAATGGTACGTAGTGCCGGTGCTTATGCACAATTGATGTCTCGTGATGGAAAATATGCAATTATCAAAATGCCTTCGGGTGAAATGCGTATGATCCTTCAAGCATGTAAGGCTACTATTGGTGTTGTGTCTAATCCTGAACACAATTTGGAAGTATCCGGTAAGGCTGGTAGAAATCGTTGGTTAGGTCGTCGCCCACGCAACCGTGGTGTAGTAATGAACCCGGTAGATCACCCAATGGGTGGTGGTGAAGGACGCCAAGCAGGAGGACATCCACGCTCACGTAAAGGTATTCCGGCTAAGGGTTACAAGACACGTGCTCCTAAGAAACATTCGAGCAAGTATATTGTAGAAAGAAGAAAGAAATAATAAACGATTAAATTAATTAGAGATGAGTCGTTCTTTAAAGAAAGGTCCGTATATTTTCCATAAATTGGAAAAGCGAGTAATTGAGGCACAAGAAGCCAACAAAAAAGTTACCATAAAAACATGGTCAAGAGCTTCTATGATTTCTCCGGATTTTGTTGGACAAACAATAGCTGTTCACAATGGAAATAAATTTATTCCTGTATATGTTACTGAAAATATGGTAGGACATAAATTAGGAGAATTTGCCCCAACAAGAATTTTCCGCGGACATGCCGGACAAAAAGATAAAGGTAATAAATAAAATTAATTCGCAGAGATGGGACGTAGAAAACATGATAGTGCTGAAGCACGCAAAGAAGCCAAAAAAACTATATATATGGCAAAGTTGGTAAACAATCCGACTTCGCCGAGAAAAACTCGTTTAGTGGCTGATTTAATTCGTGGATTAGATGTTGATAAAGCTTTGGGTATATTGCAATATAGTCCAAGAGAATCTGCACCTAAGATGCGTAAGCTTTTGTTATCTGCTATTGCTAATTGGCAAGCAAAAAATGAAGGTAAGAGAATTGAAGATAACGAATTGTACATCAAATATATAATGGTTGATGACGGTCGTCAGATGAAAAGATTGCGCACTGCTCCACAAGGAAGAGGATACAGAATTAGAAAACGTTCTAATCATATAACTATGATATTAGGAAATAGATTAGATGAGAAAAAAGTATCATCAATTCCTCAAAAAGAAGAAGAATAAAATTAGTAAATTACAAAGAGAATAAACAGAATGGGACAAAAAACTAACCCAATAGGTAACAGATTAGGAATCATCAGAGGATGGGATTCCAATTGGTATGGTGGTAGAAAGTTCGAGCAAAAATTAGTGGAAGATGATAAAATCAGAAAATACTTGAATGCTCGTCTTGCGAAAGCCGGTATATCAAAGATATATATCGAAAGAACCTTAAAACTGTTGACCGTAACAATAAACACTGCTAGACCAGGTTTGATTATAGGAAAAGCCGGTTCGGAAGTTGATAAGTTAAAAGAAGAATTAAAGAAGGTAACAGGAAAAGAAGTTCAGATTAATATCTCTGAAGTGAAACGTCCGGAAGTTGATGCAGTTTTGGTTGCTCAAAATATTGCAAAACAAATAGAGGGTCGTGTTCAATATCGTAGAGCTATTAAAATGGCTATTGCTTCTACAATGAGAGTTGGTGCAGAAGGTATAAAAGTTTCTGTGTCGGGACGTATTGGTGGAGCAGAAATGGCTCGTACTGAACATTACAAAGAAGGAAGAACCCCACTTCATACTTTGCGTGCTGATATTGATTATGCTCACGCAGAAGCTCATACTACTTATGGTAGAATAGGCGTAAAAGTATGGATATGCCGTGGACTTGTTTATGGTAAAAGGGAGTTAGTACCATCTACAGTAGGTGGACCTCAAAAAGAGAAAAGACTAGCACCTCACGGAGCAAATCGTCAGGCATCCGGTTCTCGTCAAAAAAGAAGTAGAAATAATAAAGGTTAAAAATTTCAATAAAGAAAAGTAACAATGTTACAGCCGAAAAAAACAAAATATAGAAAGCAGCAGAAAGGTAGAATCAAAGGTAACGCTCATAGAGGTTATGAACTCTCTTTCGGTACTTTTGGTATCAAGTCTTTAGAGACATGTTTTATTACAGGTAGACAAATAGAGGCTGCACGTCAAGCGGTAACACGTCACATGAAACGTGAAGGACAAATATGGATACGTATATTTCCGGATAAGTCTATAACCAAGAAACCAAACGAAGTACGTATGGGTAAAGGTAAGGGTGCTCCTGAATATTTCGTTGCTCGTGTTATGCCGGGAACTGTGTTGTTCGAATGCGAAGGTGTTTCGATGGAAGTAGCAAAAGAAGCGTTGCGTTTAGCTGCACAAAAATTACCTGTTACAACTAAATTTGTTGTAAAAAGAGATTATGTAGAAGAAGCTTAATAACAATAAGAAAAGATGAAAAACCAATTAGTATTAAAAGAGCTTTCGACTGCTGAAGTTCAGGAAAGATTGGATGTGGAGAGAGCATTATTGCAAAAAATGAAAATAAATCATGCAATATCTCCTATCGAAAACCCAAATAAAATTAAAGAAAGTAGAAAAATTATTGCCCGTTGCATGACTGAACTTCGCAAACGAGAAATTGCTGAAAACGGTAGGCAATAAAGGAGCAATTAAATTTAATCCAAATTAGACGATGGAAAGAAATTTAAGAAAAGAAAGAATAGGTCTTGTTGTGAGCAATAAAATGGAGAAATCTATTGTTGTTTTGGTAGAACGCAAGGTGAAGCATCCGAAATACGGAAAATTCGTAAAAAAGAGTACCAAATTCATGGCTCATGATGAAAAGAATGAATGCAACATTGGAGATACTGTAAGAATAATGGAAACAAGACCATTAAGTAAAAACAAATGTTGGAGATTAGTTGAAATAATAGAAAGAGCTAAATAATTATGATACAACAAGAAACAAGATTGGTAGTTGCTGATAATAGCGGTGCAAAAAATGCACTTTGTATAAGAGTACTTGGTGGTACAAAAAGAAGATACGCATCGGTTGGTGATAAAATAGTTGTTGCTATTAAAGATGCATTACCTTCAGGCAACGTAAAAAAAGGAGCTGTTTCAAAAGCTGTTGTTGTTCGCACAAAAAAAGAAGTGAGACGCCAAGATGGTTCTTACATTCGTTTTGACGACAATGCATGTGTGTTGTTGACTGCTACAGATGAGTTGCGTGGAACACGTATTTTTGGACCTGTAGCACGTGAATTACGCGAAAAACAATATATGAAAATTGTTTCATTAGCTCCTGAAGTTTTATAAAGTAAAAAATACTTGGAAAAGATATGAAATTGCACGTAAAGAAAGGGGATATGGTTAAGGTACTTGCAGGTGATGATAAAGGCACTATTGCAAAAATCTTAGCAGTATATCCTGAAAAGAATCGCGCCATTGTAGAAGGAGTTAACGTAATTAAAAAGCATACGAAACCGAATGCTAAAAATACGCAAGGTGGCATAATAGAAAAAGAAGCTCCTATTCATATTTCGAACTTAATGCTTGTAGAAAATAAGGTTGCTACAAGAATAGGTAGAAAAATAGATGAAAAAACAGGTAAATTAGTGCGTTACTCTAAAAAATCAGGGGAGGTGATTAAATAATGGAATATACACCAGCATTAAAAGAAAAATACAAGAAAGAGATTGTTCCTGCATTGACAAAAGAGTATAACTATGGAACAGTTATGCAAGTACCTCGTTTGGTAAAAATAACTTTGAACCAAGGTCTTGGTAAAGCTGCTATTGCAGATAAGAAGGTTATAGATCAAGGTATAGAAGAAATGACATTGATAACAGGTCAAAAGGCTGTTGCAACGAAATCGAAGAAGGATATTTCTAACTTTAAGTTGAGAAAAGGAATGCCTATAGGTGTTCGCGTAACGTTGCGTGGCGATAAAATGTACGAATTTTTGGAACGTTTGATTACCGCTTCGATTCCTCGAATTAGAGATTTTAGAGGTATCAACGATAAAGGATTTGATGGAAAGGGTAATTACACTTTTGGTATTTCTGAACAAATTATCTTTCCTGAAATAGATATTGACAAAATAGGACGTATCCAAGGAATGGACATTACTTTTGTAACAACAGCTAATACTGATAAAGAAGCAATGTCATTGTTGAAAGAATTTGGTTTACCATTTAAAAATCAAAAATAGAGAAAATGGCTAAGGAATCAATAAAAGCGAGAGAACGCAAAAGAGAAAAAATGGTAGCAAAATATGCTACTAAACGTGCTGCTTTAAAAGAAATGGTACGTGTAGGAAGTCCGGAAGAAGTAGAGAAAGCTGTAATAGCTTTGCAAAAATTGCCAAAAAATGCATTGCCTGTTCGTTTACACAATCGTTGTAAATTAACAGGTCGTCCAAAAGGATATATGCGTCAATTTGGTATTTCGCGTATCAACTTCCGCGAAATGGCTATTTCTGGATTAATACCGGGCGTTAAAAAAGCAAGTTGGTAAAAAGAGAAATAAATAATCGTTAAACACAAAATAGTAACGAAAATGGTAACAGATCCAATTGCAGATTACTTGACTCGAATGAGAAATGCTATTATGGCAAAGCACAGAGTCGTTGAGATACCTGCATCAAATTTAAAGAAAGAAATAACAAAAATCCTTTTTGAGAAAGGATATATTTTAAATTATAAATTTGATGAAGAAGCAAAACCTCAAACTATAAAAATTGCTTTAAAATATCATCCTGTAACCAAAATGTCGGCTATAACAACATTGACAAGAGTAAGTAGCCCTGGTTTGCGTAGATATGTAGGAGTAGAAAAAATGCCTAGAGTATTGAATGGATTAGGTATTGCAATAGTTTCTACATCTAAAGGTTTGATGACAGATAAAGAAGCTCGCAGTTTGAATGTGGGTGGTGAGGTATTATGTTACATCAGCTAATTCAGTAAAAAGATAGGAGAATAATAGAAATGTCAAGAATAGGTAAATTACCCATACAATTGCCAGCAGGAGTAGAACTATCTGTATCTTCGGAAAATGAAGTAACAGTAAAGGGACCACTAGGAGTGTTAACTCAAAAAGTAGATCCATGTATTTCGTTTTCCATTGAAGAAGGCGTTGTTCATTTAACTCGTCAATCTGACGCAAAAGAACATAAATCGAAACATGGATTATACCGCGCTTTGGTAGCTAATATGGTAACAGGAGTATCTCAAGGATTTAAAACTGTACAAGAAGTTATCGGAGTAGGTTATAAAGTTCAAGCAAATGGTCAAGTGTTAGAAATGTCGTTAGGATATTCTCACAACATTTACTTTGAATTACCCAAGGAGGTAAAAGTAGAAACTTTGACTGAAAAAGGTAAAAATCCCCTAATAACTTTATCTTCGATAGATAAACAATTATTAGGACAAGTTGCAGCAAAAATACGCTCGTTGCGTAAACCTGAACCTTACAAAGGAAAGGGTATTCGTTTCCAAGGTGAAGAAGTACGTAAGAAAGCTGGTAAAGCTGCTGCTAAATAGTATAAATTTAAAAAGTAGATACTAATGGCAACAAAAAAAGATATAAGAAGAACAAAGATTAAATATAGAATTCGTCATAAAGTAAGCGGAACAGAAACAACACCTCGCTTAACTGTATTTAGAAGCAACAAAGAAATATATGCTCAATTGATTGACGATGTAAAGGGTGTAACACTAGTGGCTGCTTCTTCGTTAGAAAAAGCAGTTGAAAAGAGTGGCACAAAGATAGAAATGGCGGCAAAAGTAGGTAAATTGGTAGCCGAAAGAGCTCTTGCTTCGGGAATTAATTCCGTAGTATTTGACCGTAATGGTTATTTATATCACGGACGTGTTAAATCGTTGGCTGATGCAGCCAGAGAAGGAGGATTAAAATTCTAAAGATTATGGCAGACATAAACGTAAAAAGAGTAAAATCGAGCGAAATAGAATTTAAAGATCGTCTCGTAGCAATTAATAGAGTAACCAAAGTAACTAAAGGTGGTAGAACATTTAGTTTTTCGGCCATTGTTGTTATAGGAAATGAAAATGGCGTTGTTGGTTATGGCTTAGGTAAAGCGAAGGAAGTAGCAGCTGCTGTTCAAAAAGGAGTGGATGATGCAAAGAAGAATCTTATAAGAGTTCCTATTTTGAAAGGTACAGTACCTCACGAACAAATTGGTAAATATAGTGGTGCAAAAGTATTTTTGAAACCTGCAGCTCCTGGAACCGGAGTTATCGCCGGTGGTGCAATGCGTGCTGTTTTGGAAAGTGTTGGTGTTACAGATGTGTTAGCTAAATCTAAAGGATCATCGAATCCTCATAGTGTTGTTAAAGCTACTATCAATGCTTTATTACAAATGAAAGATCCTTATATGGTAGCTCAATTAAGAGGTATCTCTATGGATAAAGTTTTTAATGGTTAATAAACGACTAATAATAATTTGGTGAGATGAAGATTTTAAGAATTAAACAAGTTAAAAGTATGATTGGTCGTCCAGCACGCCAAAAGAGAACTTTAGAAGCATTGGGATTAAGAAAAATCAATCATGAACGTGAAGTTCAAGCTACTCCTGAAATATTGGGAATGATTGAAACTGTAAAACACTTAATCACAGTAGAAGAAATTTAGTTAGTACTATATAAATTATAAAAGAAAAGATATGAATTTAAGTAGTCTTAAGCCGGCAGAGGGATCTGTAAAGAAATCAAAACGTATTGGTAGAGGTCAAGGTTCTGGAAAAGGAGGTACTTCTACACGTGGTCATAAAGGAGCAAAATCTCGTTCGGGCTACTCTCGTAAAATAGGATTCGAAGGAGGTCAAATGCCTTTGTATAGAAGAGTTCCTAAGTTCGGTTTTAAAAATATAAATCGTGTTGAATACATCGCTATAAATGTAGATGTATTAAATGATTTAGCTGCGAATAAAAATATTACATCTTTTGATGTTGAAGTATTAAAACAAAATGGTTTGATATCTTCGAATGATAAAGTAAAAATCTTAGGTAGAGGCGAATTGACTGTAAAAATCGACGTTACTGCACATGCTATATCTAATTCAGCTAGAAAAGCTATTGAAGATAAGGGTGGAATTGTTACTTTATTAGGTTCGAAAACTAACGAAGAATAAAATAATAAGCTAATTTTCTATGAAGAGATTAATCACTACAATTAAAAACATCTGGGCTATCGAGGATCTTCGGAAACGAATACTATATACACTATCGTTGGTATTGGTTTATCGTATAGGTTCGTATGTCGTGCTTCCCGGTGTTGATCCTAGCCAACTTGGGGGATTGCAAAACCAAACACAAGAAGGTATAATGGGATTATTAAATATGTTTTCTGGTGGAGCTTTTGCCAATGCTTCCATTTTTGCATTAGGAATCATGCCCTACATTACGGCATCTATTGTTGTACAGTTGTTGGTGATGGTAGTGCCTTATTTTCAAAAAATGCAGCGAGAAGGGGAGAGTGGTCGTCGTAAAATGACTCAAATAACACGTTATTTGACAATTCTTGTTACGATACTACAAGGTCCGGCGTACATAGCTAATATGGTTACTCAGTTGGGTGCCTCTCCTACAGCGATATATCCTTTTGACGGCAGCGCTCCAAGTACATTTTTTTGGATAACAAGTATCATTATATTAACTAGTGGTACATTATTCGTAATGTGGTTAGGAGAACGTATTACAGATAAAGGTATAGGAAATGGTATTTCATTGTTAATTATGGTGGGTATCATTGCACGTTTGCCTTTCGCTCTCGTTGGGGAATTAGGTTCTCGTATGGAAGAAGGTGGTGGATTGATCATGTTCTTAGTAGAGATTGTAATTTGGTTAGTTGTAATTTTGCTTTGTATTCTTTTGGTTCAAGGTACAAGAAAAATTCCTGTACAATATGCCAAACGTGTTATAGGAAACAAACAATATGGGGGTGTGCGCCAATATATTCCTTTAAAAGTGAATGCAGCAGGTGTTATGCCTATAATTTTTGCACAAGCAATAATGTTTGTTCCTATCACGCTATTAGGTTTTTCTAATTCGGAATCAGGCTTTTTGGCTGCTTTTTCGGATTTTAATGGCTTTTGGTATAATTTTGTATTTGCAATATTAATCATAGCATTTACTTTCTTTTATACAGCCATTGCTATTAATCCTAATCAAATGGCCGATGATATGAAGAAGAATGGTGGTTTTATTCCGGGTGTTAAACCTGGAAAGAAAACTGCAGAATATTTGGAATCTATATTATCCAAAATTACTCTACCAGGTTCAATTTTCTTGGCGATTGTGGCTATATTGCCTGCAATTGTAAGTTTACTAGGTGTTAATTCTCAATTCGCACAATTTTATGGTGGTACTTCTTTGTTGATTATGGTAGGTGTTATTTTAGATACATTGCAACAAATAGAAAGCCACTTGTTGATGCGTCATTATGATGGGTTGACAAAAACTGGTCGTATAAAAGGTCGTTCTTCGTTACCAGCATAAATAGATAGTAATGATACTTCTAAAAAGTCAAGAAGAAATAGAATTAATAAGAAAGAGTTCTTTACTTGTTGGAAGAACATTGGCAGAGGTTGGAAAATACATTAAGCCCGGTGTTACTACTGCTTTCTTGGATAGGATTGGTGAACAGTTTATCAGAGATAACGGAGCAACACCGGTATTTAAAGGCTATGGAGGATTTCCTTCGGCATTGTGTATTTCAATTAATGACGAAGTAGTACATGGGTTTCCTTCTGTTGAACGTTTCTTAGAAGAAGGTGATATAGTTTCAATTGATTGTGGTACTGATTTGAATGGTTTTATTGGAGATTCAGCATACACGTTTATTGTTGGAGAGGTAAAACCTGAAGTGGCGAAATTATTGAAAGTTACCAAAGAAGCTCTATATTTGGGAATTGAGAAATGTGTTGAAGGAAACAGATTAGGAGATATTGGATATGCAATACAAAATCATGTGGAAAAGAACGGTTTTTCGGTTGTTCGAGAAATGTGTGGACATGGTGTTGGTATAAAATTGCATGAAGATCCGAATATATGTAATTATGGTCGTCCGGGCACAGGTCCACTTTTGAAAGCAGGAATGGTTTTTGCCATAGAGCCTATGGTTAATATGGGGTCAAAAAATATCAAATTTATTAATGATGGATGGACACCGATAACTAAAGATGGCAAACCGTCGGCTCATTTTGAGCATGATGTTGCTGTAGGTAAAGAGAAAGCGGATTTGCTATCAAGTTTTGAAGAGATAGAAAAACAATAAAAAACAATAAAGAACATAATAATTATGGCAAAACAATCTTCTATACAATTAGATGGAACAGTAGTAGAGTCGTTGGGAAACGCAATGTTCCGTGTTGAATTAGAAAATGGACATGTTATTATTGCTCATATTTCAGGTAAGATGCGTATGCATTACATAAAAATATTACCTGGTGATAAAGTGCAGATAGAGATGTCTCCTTATGACTTGACGAAAGGAAGAATTACTTATCGACATAAATAAGAATAAAAACAGATAAAATAAAATTAAAAATGAAAGTAAGAGCATCTGTAAAGAAAAGATCCCCGGAATGTAAAGTCGTTCGTAGAAAAGGGGTAGTTTATGTAATCAACAAAAAAAATCCTAAGTTTAAACAAAGACAAGGATAAAATAACTAATTAAAGAATAGAAATCAGTTTATGGCAAGAATTGCAGGTATTGATTTACCCAAAAACAAAAGAGGAGAAATAGGTTTGACCTATATTTTCGGCATTGGAAAGAGTACTGCCCAAAAGATTTTGAATAAGGCAGGAATTGATGTAAACAAAAAGGTGCAAGACTGGACAGATGACGAACAAAATGCTATTCGTAATATTATTAACGAAGAGTATAAAGTTGAAGGAGCATTGCGTTCTGAAGTCCAAATGAACATCAAACGATTGATGGATATTGGATGTTATAGAGGTATTCGTCATCGTTTAGGATTGCCTTTGCGTGGACAAAGTACAAAAAACAATGCACGTACTCGTAAGGGTAAAAAGAAAACAATTGCTAACAAGAAAAAAGCACCTAAGTAAAAAATAGCAAGAAATGAGGTGCGACCAGTTACGGATTATATTTTGATTTAGAAGTAATTGGAGAACAAATGGTTTAATTAAACAAGAAAAGTTTAAAAAGAAAATGGCAAAAACTTCAAAACCAACTAAAAAGAGAGTTGTAAAAGTTGAACCAATGGGAAGAGCATGTATTTTTGCGTCTTTCAACAACGTAATAGTTTCGTTGACAAATAATGCCGGTCAAGTGATTTCTTGGTCATCATCGGGAAAAATGGGTTTCCGTGGATCGAAGAAAAACACTCCGTATGCTGCACAAATGGCTGCGGAAGATTGCGGTAAAGTTGCTTATGACTTAGGTCTTCGCAAAGTGAAAGTCTTTGTAAAAGGACCAGGTTCAGGTAGAGAATCTGCAATCCGTGTAATTAACACTTGTGGTATAGAAGTGATGGAAATAGTGGATATTACTCCTCTTCCACACAATGGTTGTAGACCTCCTAAACGTCGTCGCGTTTAATCGAGGAAGTTAACTGAGTTTTTAATTATTTATATCTTAATTTAAAATGGCAAGATATACTGGACCTAAAAGCAAAATAGCAAGAAGATTTAGAGAACCCATTTTTGGAGCAGATAAGTCTTACGAAAAGAAAAATTATCCTCCGGGAATGCACGGACAAAATAGACGTCGTGCAAAAATTTCAGAATATGGTATCCAATTGCAAGAAAAGCAAAAAGCAAAATATACCTATGGTATTTTGGAAAAACAATTTAGAAACTTGTTTCACGAAGCTTCTCGTAGAGGAGGAATAACCGGTGAAGTGTTGTTACAACTAATCGAAGCACGTTTGGATAATGTTGTTTATCGTTTAGGAATTGCAAGAACTCGTGCTCAAGCTCGTCAATTGGTGTCTCATCGTCATATTACAGTTAATGGTAATGTGGTAAATGTTCCTTCTTATTCTTTGAAAGAAGGTGATATCGTTTCGGTAAGAGAACGTTCAAGATCGTTGGAAATTATTGTTGATTCATTAGCAAGTCGTGCTACTCGTTATTCTTGGTTAGAATGGGATGAAGCTAACATGTCTGGAAAATTCTTGAATTATCCTCAACGTGCAGACATTCCTGAAAATATCAAGGAACAATATATCGTTGAATTGTACTCTAAATAGTAATTGATGTTTAGGTACGATAATGAATTAAGTCAAATAAAATAAGTAACAACGAGAAAGGATAAAAAATGGCAATATTAGCTTTTCAAAAACCTGATAAGGTTATCATGTTGGAATCGGATGACTTTCGTGGAAGATTTGAATTTCGCCCGTTAGAATCAGGATATGGTGTAACTATAGGCAATGCTTTGAGACGTATTCTTTTAAATTCATTGGAAGGTTATGCTATTACATCTGCTTTCATAGAAGGTATTGATCATGAATTTGATACTATGGAAGGTGTAGTAGAAGATATGACTGACATTATATTGAATTTAAAACAAATACGTTTCCGTCAACAAATAGAAGGCAATGATTCGGAACGAGTATCTTGTAAGATAACGGGGAAAAACGTTTTCACAGCCGGTGATTTGAATAATTTCTTAAATGGATTCCAGGTATTGAATCCAGAGGTAGAGATTTGTCACATGGATCCTTCAGTTACCATTAATGCTGAATTCACTATCGAAAAAGGTCGAGGTTATGTACCTGCTGAAGAAAACAAAAAGACTTCGGATAAGATTGGTGTGATAGCTATCGATTCGATTCATACTCCAATAAAAAATGTTCAATATGAAATAGAAAATTATCGTGTAGAACAAAAAACGGATTATGAAAAATTGCTTTTTGATATTCAAACAGATGGTTCTATTCATCCAAAAGATGCATTAAAAGAAGCTGCAACTATATTGATACAGCATTTTATGTTATTTTCGGATGAAAAGATTTCGTTGGAGGTTGAAAAATCTCAAATGAATGAGGAATTTGATGAAAATACATTGCATATTCGTCAGTTGTTGAAGACCAAATTAACTGATATGGATTTGTCTGTAAGAGCATTAAACTGTTTGAAAACAGCAGAAGTTGAAACTTTGGGTGAATTAGTTGCATATAATAAAGCTGATTTATTGAAGTTTAGAAACTTCGGTAAAAAATCGTTGGCCGAACTCGAAGATTTAGTAGCATCTAAAAATTTGGATTTCGGAATGAATATAGCAAAGTATAAATTAGATAAAGAATAAAAACATGAGACACGGTTGTAAAGTAAATAAATTATCAAGAACTCATGCTCACAGAGTAGCTATGCTTTCTAATATGGCTACATCTTTGATATTGCACAAAAGAGTTGAAACGACCTTGGCAAAGGCCAAAGCACTTAGAGTTTATGTTGAGCCCCTTATTAACCGTTCGAAAGAGGACTCGACTCATTCTCGTCGTATAGTATTTAGTTATTTGCAAAATAAAGAAGCTGTTACGGAGCTTTTCAGAGAAATATCTCAAAAAGTTGCAGATCGTCCTGGTGGATATACTCGTATTTTAAAAACTGGTATCCGCCATGGTGATAATGCTGAAATGGCTATGATTGAACTTGTTGACTACAACGAAAATATGTTGAAGGAAACAAAAACTGCAAAAGCTAAATCTACTCGTAGAAGTCGTGGTAAAAAAGCAACAGAAACTGTTGTTGAAAATACACCTGCTGAAGAAGCTAAGGCAGAATAATAAAAATAAATGCATCAAAAAAAGCTGTCTTATTAAGATGGCTTTTTTTGTATGCTTATTAAATGAACACAAGTATTATTATTGTGTTTGATTAATTAATTACTAATAAAAGATATATTATGTCACAAATAATTGGAATAAAAGGAAGACAAATATTGGATTCGAGAGGTAATCCTACTGTTGAAGTTGATGTATATACCGAAGCCGGTGGTTTTGGTCGTGCTGCTGTTCCTTCGGGAGCTTCTACCGGTATACACGAAGCATGCGAACTTCGCGATGGTGATAAATCAGTATTTATGGGTAAAGGAGTATTGAAAGCTGTTCAAAGCGTGAATACTGTATTGAACGAAGAGTTGAGAGGTATGTACGTATCTGAACAAAAAGCTATAGATACTCGTATGATAGAAATTGATGGCACTCCAAACAAAAGTAGATTAGGTGCTAATGCTATTTTAGGTGTATCGTTAGCTTGTGCCAAGGCTGCAGCTATGGAAACTAACCAAGAGCTTTATCGTTATATTGGTGGTACGGGTGCTTGCACATTGCCTATTCCCATGATGAATATTCTTAATGGTGGTAGTCATGCCGATAACTCTATCGATTTTCAAGAGTTTATGATTATGCCTGTGGGTGCTTCTTGTTTTTCTGAAGCTTTGCGTATGGGTGCCGAAGTTTTTCACAATTTGCGTAGTGTCTTGAAATCGAAAGGTATGTCTACTAATGTTGGTGACGAAGGTGGTTTTGCTCCAAACTTAGGCTCTAATGTTGAAGCTATCGAAGTAGTTCTTCAAGCTATCGAAAAAGCAGGTTACAAGCCCGGTGCTGATATATGCATAGCATTAGACCCTGCTTCTTCGGAATATTACATACCTGAAGAAAATAAATATCACTTCAAAAAATCGTCGGGAGAAAAACTTACTCCTGCTGAAATGGTTGCTTTTTGGAAAGAATGGGTTGACAAATATCCTATCATTTCTATCGAAGATGGCATGGCTGAAGACGATTGGGACGGCTGGAAATCGTTGACAGATACTATTGGAGATCGTTGCCAATTGGTAGGAGATGATTTGTTTGTTACCAATGTAAAACGTCTTCAAATGGGTATCGACAGAAAAGTTGCTAATTCAATATTGATTAAAGTAAATCAAATAGGTACTTTAACCGAAACTATTGATGCTATCAACTTGGCTTATCGCAATGGCTATACTGCTATCAGTAGTCACCGTTCCGGCGAAACAGAAGATACAACAATTGCCGACTTAGCAGTAGCTATGAATACCGGTTTGATAAAAACAGGTTCTGCATCTCGTACTGACAGAATTTGCAAATACAATCAATTGATGCGTATCGAAGAGATGTTGGGCGACCAAGCTGTATATTTGGGAAGAAAATTCAAATATGCTAGATAAGTAATAATCTAAAGATTCTAACAAAAAGGGTTTTGCATAAGAGTAAAACCCTTTTTTTAAATACATACATATGAATATAGCAGCATTAGTTTCGGGAGGTGTAGATAGCTCGGTTGTGGTTCATAATTTAAAGGAGATGGGTTACGACCCGACTATTTTTTATATCAGAATAGGAATGGAAGACGAAGATGGATATATTGATTGTCCGTCGGAAGAAGATATAGAGATTACATCTTATATAGCCAAGAAGTATGGTTGTAAGTTTGAGATAGTATCATTGCACGAAGAGTATTGGGAAAATGTGGTTAGTTATACAATAGAGTCGGTTCGCCGTGGGCTTACTCCAAATCCTGATATGATGTGTAATAAACTGATAAAATTTGGTAGTTTTGAGCAGAAATGGGGTAAGTATTTTGATAAGATTGCTACCGGTCATTATGCTACTACTAC
This sequence comes from Bacteroidales bacterium, assembly GCA_017522255.1. Classification (GTDB taxonomy): domain Bacteria; phylum Bacteroidota; class Bacteroidia; order Bacteroidales; family P3; genus HGM05376. Next base: position 23,604 of record JAFWZP010000071.1, read on the forward strand.
AGAAATAGATAATACGGTGTTTCTATCTACAGCCAAAGATCACGTAAAGGATCAAACATATTTTTTGGGTCAAATCAACTATATGCAGGTCTCTAAGTTAATGTTCCCGATAGGTCATTTGTTGAAGTCGGAGGTACGAAAAATAGCTTCCGAAGCTCATCTTCCAAGTGCTGATAGGAAGGATAGTCAAGGTATTTGTTTTTTAGGAAAGATTCATTACAATGATTTTATCAAGCGTTATCTTGGCGAAAAAGAAGGAAAGATAGTAGAATTTGAAACAGGAAAAGTATTGGGAACACACAAAGGATATTGGTTTCATACCATAGGGCAGCGAAAAGGACTGGGATTAGGTGAGGGACCTTGGTTTGTGATTAAAAAGGATATTAATGATAATGTGTTGTATGTTTCGCGTGGCTATGATACTCAAAGTCAGTATGGCAATGTAGTTAATCTTTCCGCTTTTCAATATATATCTAAGGATATTTGGGGCGATTTTGATAGCTTGGATATTAAATTCAAGATACGTCACACTCCTCAATTTACTCAGGGTAAGATGACTCGAGTAGGCGATGTATTCCGTATAGAGTCGGAAGATAAGATACAAGGTATAGCATCAGGTCAGTTTGGAGTGGTATACGACAATGATGCTAAACTCTGTGTAGGTAGTGGAGTTATAATATAACGATTATTATTTACTTATGGCAATTTCTAAAAATTGTTTTGCATCTGATTCGCATAATTTTTAGAAGTTGCCTTAAGATGTAGATAATTGTTTTGTGGCATTTTAGTGTGGTTGCATTTGTAACGAGATATGTCACGGAGTGTCTGTACCGAAAAAATGTCGAAAAAATTCATGGTAATGGTTTTAAAAAAGCTCCCTAATGCTTTTTTATTTTCTCCCTAATGTTTTTACATTTTCTCCCTAATGTTTTTTCGAAACCATTAGGGAGGTTTTTCGAAAGTTCCCTAATGGTTTTTTATTTATTTTTAGTTGACTTTTATGTCAACTTTTTTCAGTACAAGACAATTTCATAGAACGTGGAATTTTTAGGAGTTGTCCTTATTCAGTCTTTTTGAATTTGAATTTCTTTTCTTCTCCTTTTGCAAGGCGTTTTATATTATTGCGATGTGTGATAACAATAAATATTGCTACTACGATGGCAAATATAAACAATATGGGATCCATATCTTTTGCCCAATAAACGGAGTATATGTAGTAGGTGATAGGGAAAGCTATGGCGGCTGTTATCGACCCAAGCGATATGTATCGCCATATAATAAATACAATTATAAATATAAGCAATAATATCCAAAAGATTTCGGAGTATAAGTATATGAGTACCCCCAACATAGTGGCAACCCCTTTGCCACCTTTAAAACCCTCGTATATAGGAAATACGTGACCAAGTACCACACATGCAGCCGATATTATGTTGAATATTTCTAATGGGGTGTCGTCCAAAAATGCGGCTACAAATAAGTTGGACAAATACAAGGCCAAGCATCCTTTTAGCACGTCTATTATGAATACTATAATTCCGGCTTTTGGTCCAAGTACTCTTATGGTGTTGGTAGTGCCTGCATTTTTGCTACCTTTGGTGCGAACGTCAACGTTGTAAAATATTCTACCAATCCATATCGATGGTGTCATAGAGCCTATAAGATAACTTACTGCCAGGCCCATTGCTATACATAATATTTCTATTAATGTCATATTATTTGTGTTTTATATGTTGTGTTAATTGTTTTTGTATTAGTGTATTATATGGTTGTTTGCGATAAGTGTCACTACCATTACGAGTGCAAAGATACAACTTTTTTTTCAAACTTATTATCTTTTCTTCTCTCTATCTTTGTATAAGTTCTAAAAAATGCCACCTTTTGCAAGATTGTAAAATAATTTTTGGCTTTGCATCTTGGGATGTGCGAAATTTCGCAGATTATTTACAAAATTAAATGTTTACAAAAATAAATTCGAGAGTTTTAAGTTATAATAACGTTGAATTATGATCTTCTTTGTAATTATAGGAGTCTTATGCATAAATAAATCGGTAACTGAAACTAAATGAAACGTGGGTTGATATTTATATTATTAGTCTTAGCCCGTTTAAGTGTCTGTTCGCAGATGCAAATAACGGTCGGGAGTTCATTTCCACGCACGTGGACTCCCGAAGCGTTAATTCGTAATATATTGCTTGCCGATGGCGAAGAAGTGTATAATGTGAAGTTTAGTGGCTCTGATAATGATAGTATCATATGTGATGCGTTGGGAATTTTTACTACAGGAGAAGTGCCAACTAATATTGGTATGAGTAGGGGGTTGCTGATGGCTACAGGGGATGCAAGATTGTCGGCCGGACCAAACAATGTTACTAATTCCGGTTCTCATGCCATTGTATGTGCAAACTATATCGATCCTGCGTTGCTAAATTATGTGTCATACACCAATATATACGATGCTTCCATATTGGAATTTGATTTTGTACCCAAAAACGATACTGTAAAATTTAGGTATGTATTTGCTTCAGAAGAATATCCTGAATATGTGGGAAGTGGATACAACGATATATTTGGTTTCTTTATATCGGGTCCTAATCCTTTGGGGGGCGAATATAATAATCATAATCTTGGTGTAATTCCCAATACTAATACCTATATATCGATAAACACTGTTAATAATAGGACCAATTCAGAGTATTATGTAAATAATGCAGGAGGAACATCGATACAATATGATGGATTTACTACCGTAATGACTGCTAAGGCAGTTGTAGTGCCTTGTCAGACCTACCATATAAAAATGGCCATTTGTGATGTTATGGACGAGAGATATAATAGTGCTGTATTTATCGAAGCCGAAAGTTTTTCATCCAATAGTATATATGTCAATTTTATAAATCCCAGCGATAATTATCAACCATTTCACATATATGAAGGATGCCATGGATTGGATATTGAGTTTAAACGTCCCAGTGGCGAAGGGAATAATAGTGTTGTTATCTCTTTAGGGGGAACAGCAACAATAGGAGAGGACTATTTGCCTATCGATACAAATATTGTTTTTCTTGAAGGTGACACTATGCATACCATCACAATTACGCCTATTATGGATAGGGAGTGGGAGGGTAATGAGACTGTAGAATTTATATATCAAATTGGTCAATGCCAAGCTGATACTGTTCTTATTACCATACATGACACCGAAGAAATGAAACCAAGTATTTCATATATTCCACCTAGCCAAGATGATACTACGGTTGTGCTTACTGCCGTGGTGCAGAATGGTTATATAAATAATGAATTGGATTATACCTATCGTTGGAATACCGGTGAAGTATCTAAAATTATTACAGTGCCTACATTGCCCATAGGTGAATATTGGTATGAGGTATGGGATAAATGCAAAATAGCATATAGCGATACGGTGCTTATAGGTGTATTGCGAGAGTTCGCTATTTCAACCGGCGATACTGCTGTTTGTAGGGGTGATAGTGTTTCTCTTTCTGTTAAAGGTGCCGATTATCAAATATGGTCTACCGGCGACAGCTCTTCTGTCATTACTATATTGCCCGATACAGTACAATGCTATACTGTTACATCATACAAATGGTGGAACAACGCCTTGTGGGATGATGAAGATACAGTATGTGTTACTATCAAGGATTATCCGATAGCTCGTATAGTAGCTAAACCCGATGTGGTTACAACAAGCAATCCTATTACAACACTTGTCGATGTGAGTGAAGGAGCATTATCGCGACAATGGAATTTGATTGGAGTGTATAGATATGAGAACACTATACAATACGAAATGCCGTATACCGATTCGGTGGAAATAAGTTTAATCGCATATAACGATATTATGTGTGCTGATACTACTTATAAAGTTATATATATGATGAGTGAGGAATTATGGATACCTAATGTTTTTACACCAATGGCCGACAACAATAATTTGTTTGAGATTAAAGCTCGTAATTTACATACTTACAATATTCAGATATATAACCGTAATGGCGAAATGATATACGAAAGCAATGACATAAACAAGCCATGGAATGGGAGGTATAATAATGTTATGTGTATGAAAGGTGCATACGTATATGTGATAAGATATTCCAATGTCAACAATCCAAATAACGTATTAATTCGTAAGGGAACGGTATTGTTGAATATGTAGTGGCTCTTTCTGTAACTTTTTCTATTATATTTCAAATATTATATGTACCTTTGCAAATACTAGAACTTTGTACTAAATGTATTAATGTTTTGATTTTGACAAGTATATATGAATACAGTGGCAATACATACATTGGGTTGTAAACTCAATTTTTCCGAATCATCTGATTTGGCTCGTCGTTTTGTCGAGAATGGTTTTCGTGTGGTAGGTTTTAAGCAAAGAGCCGATGTGTATATTATAAACACATGTACCGTAACCGCTTTGGCCGAAAAAAAATGTAGAAATATTATACGGCAAGCCATTGCTCTCAACCCCGATGCTATAGTGGCAGCCATAGGTTGTTTTGCTCAAAACAATGCTCAAGAAATTGAAAAGATAGAAGGTGTAGACTATATTTTGGGCAATAATGACAAGCATAAGTTATTGGAATATATACTTAATCCTTCGTGTGGCGATAGACATAAAAAGGTATTACCTATGGGCAACAACGATGTGTTTGTACCCACTTATTCTACCGGCGACCGTACTCGTTCATTTTTCAAAGTACAAGATGGTTGCAACTATTTTTGTACCTATTGTGCCATACCCTTCGCAAGAGGGCGAAACAGAAGTTTGAATGTTGAGGATACTGTGGCTAAGGCATGGGAAATAGCACAGCATGGCATAAAGGAAGTGGTGCTTACGGGTATCAATACAGGAGAGTTTGGAACTCTATATGGTCAAACCTTTTTTGATTTGATAAAGGAATTAGATAAGATTGACCCTATTCTTCGTTATCGCATATCGTCTATCGAACCTAATCTTATCACCGATGATATGATTGACTTTATAGCACAAAGCCGTGCTTTTTTACCTCATTTTCACATACCATTGCAGGCCGGCTCCGATGAGGTACTTAAACTGATGCATCGCCGATACGATACCAAACTTTATGCCGAAAGGCTCGAAAAGATAAAATCGGTAATGCCTCATGCTTGCATTGCTTGCGATATTATAGCCGGCTTTACGGGCGAAACCGACCAAATGTTCGATGATGCATGCCATTTTATTCATTCCATTCCTATTTCATATCTCCATGTGTTCACTTATAGCGAACGACCGGGAACTAAGTCCTTGTCGCATGAAGGCAAAGTGCCTGTAAACAAACGAAGAGAGAGAAGCAGTGTGTTGCACCAAATATCCGAAAATAAGAAATTGGAATTTTACAAGCAAAACGAAGGTGCCATAAGATATGCATTGTGGGAGAGCGATAAGCATAATGGATATATGTATGCTTTTACCGATAACTATATCAAGGTGCGTACCAAATACAACGAATCGTTGATAAACGAAGTAACACCTGTGTTGCTTACCAAACTGAATGTAGGCAACGATGATGTATATGATTGCGAGATTAAATAAATTGTCTATGGTAATATACAAAGTATAGATAAACTTGTTACCTTTAAGTAATAATAACATACAATTAGAATCTATTTAATTATAAAAAGAGTCTAATAATGTATAAGTAGCAAATAAATTTGAACCAAAATGAAACGTAGAGTGATATTTGTGATATTTGTTCTCTTTCACTTGAGTGTTTGTTCGCAAATACTGATAACATGTGGAAGCGACTTTTCGCGTTCATGGACTCCCGATTCTTTGGTTAGAAATGTATTACTTGCCGAAGGCGAAGAGGTGTTTAATGTAAAATATAATGGGCAGGATTTCAATTCTATTACCTGTAATGCCTTGGGTTTTTTTACCACAGGCAGCATACAAACCAATTTGGGTATGCATAGCGGAGTGATAATGTCTACCGGGCATGTGTGGCAATCGGGAGGACCAAACAACTCTGCAAGTGTAAGCTCAAATGCAACTATATGTAACGAGTATCTCGATCCTTCTTTGTCAACCATTAACAATAACCCTGCTAAGCATGATGCTTCTACTTTGGAATTAGATTTTATACCCAAAAGTGATACCATAAGGTTTAAATATGTATTTGGTTCGGAAGAGTATCCGGAATTTGTGGGAGGGCATTACAATGATATATTCGGATTTTTTATATCAGGACCAAATCCTTCGGGGGGTGAATATAATAATAAAAATATAGCTCTTATACCCGACACTAACGTAGTTATATCTATAAACACTATTAATCATCAAACTAATTCGGAGTATTATATAAACAACGATGGGGGGTCGTCGATACAATACGATGGCTTTACCAAAGTGCTTACAGCCAAGGCTGTTGTTGTGCCTTGCCAAACCTATCATCTAAAGATGTCTATTTGCGATATTGGCGACGATAATTATAATAGTGCAGTGTTTCTCGAAGCCGAAAGTTTTTCGTCTAATACCATATATACCAATTATGTAAATCCTACAGATGGCAATGAGCCATTGCATATCTACGAGGGGTGCTATGGGGTGGATATAGAGTTTAAGCGTCCTAATGCTGATGAAGGCAAAATGATTCCGATAGAAATAGCCGGTACTGCCGGCAACGGCGATTATCAGCCAATAAATCCTAACATTGTTTTCAGCGAGACCGATACTATGTACACAATCACTATTTCGCCTATTATGGATGGGGTAGAAGAGGGTTCCGAAACTCTTATTCTTATATATCAAATAAATCAATGTCAGAAAGATACTATTGTTGTTACCATACACGATACCGAAGAGATGAGAGCTCATATTTCCTATACTCCGCCTATTAGCGAGGATACTGCTGTGGTGCTTACTGCTGTGGTAGAAAATGGATATGTAAATTCCGAATTGGATTATAGCTACCTTTGGAATACGGGCGACATATCCAAAACTGCTATTGTGCCAACTGTTCCCAATGGGGAGTATTGGTTTGAGGTATCAGACAAATGCAAAAAAGCATATAGCGATACTGTACTAATAGGTGTGTTGCGAGAATTTGCTTTCACTATCGGCGATACTTCTATTTGTAAAGGCGATAGTGTGAATATATCTGTGTTAGATGCCGATTATCAACTATGGAGTACCGGTGATACTGCGGCTACTATAATGGTGAAACCCGACACATCAGAATGCTACACAATTACGGCATATAAATGGTGGAATAATGCATTGTGGGAAGATAAAGATACTGTGTGTGTAGAAATAAAAGGAAATCCTACAGCTCTAATAGAGGTTCGTCCCGATATGGTAACAACTGCCAATCCTATTACCACACTGGTAGATGTAAGTATAGGAGGAGCAACAAGGCTGTGGGATTTGAATGGCGAATATCGCTACGAGAGTCCTGTGCAATACACAATGCCATATACCGATTCGGTGGAAATAAAACTTATTTCGTATAACGATATTATGTGTTCCGACACTGCTTTCGAAACTATCTATATGATAAGCGAGGAACTTTGGATACCTAATTCGTTTACTCCTATGGCCGACAATAATAATTTGTTTGATATCAAAGCTCGCAATATGTATACCTACAATATTCAGATATACAATCGCAGTGGCGAAATGGTATACGAAAGCAATGATATAAATAACTCATGGGACGGAAGATACAAAGGCATTATGTGTGCCAAAGGAGCATACGTGTATGTGATAAGGTATTCCAATGCAAGCAATCCAAGCGATATTAAAACCCGAAAAGGAACGGTATTATTGAATATGTAGAGTGTAAATATTGCAATTAACTAACTTAAAAAGAATTGAACCAATATGAAACGTGGAGTGATATTAGTGATATTAATCTTTCTCCGGCTTAGTGTTTGTTCGCAGATACTAATAACGGCAGGATACGATTTTCCACGTTCGTGGACTCCCGATTCGTTGGTGCAAAATGTGTTGGTTGCCGAGGGCGAAGAGGTTTTTAATGTGCTTTACAATGGCGGCAACCAAGATAATATAACCTGCGATGCCATAGGCTTTTTTTCTACCGGCACCACGCCCACCAATATAGGTATGCGTGATGGTATATTGATTTCCACCGGTCATGTGTGGCAGTCGGGCGGTCAAAACGATTATCCCGGTAGGACTTCCCGAATTACAGGATGTTCAAATTATATCGATCCGGCTCTGTTAACGATGTCGTCAAAGTCAAAGTACGATGCTTCTACTTTAGAGTTCGATTTTGTACCCAAAAGTGATACAATACGCTTTAGATATGTTTTTGCTTCCGAAGAATATCCCGAGTGGGTGGGTACTGCATATAACGATATATTTGGTTTCTTTATATCGGGACCTGATCCTTCGGGTGGTGAATATAATGATAAAAATATAGCTCTTTTGCCGGATACCAATATTGTTATATCTGTAAATACAGTTAATGATCATACCAATTCGGAGTATTATGTCAACAATGATGGTGGTACATCTATACAATACGATGGGTTTACTATCCTGCTTACAGCCAAGGCAGTTGTGGTGCCTTGCCAAACCTATCATCTAAAGATGTCTATTTGCGATATCGCTGATGCAAAATGTAACAGTGCTGTGTTTCTCGAAGCCGAAAGTTTTACATCAAATGCATTAGTTACCAATTTTATTAATCCTACGGATGGTCATGACCCATTGCAGATACACGAAGGCTGCTATGGTGTGGATATAGAGTTCAAACGTGCTATTCCAAAATCTGTTGCCGATACGATACCTATAACAATCTTCGGCACTGCAACTAATGGACAAGATTATCAAGAGATAACTCCTTATATAATTTTTCCCGAAGGCGAGGCTGAATATACATTAAATATTTCACCCATTATGGATGGTGTGGGAGAGGGAATAGAAACAGTGGTTCTTACGTATTGGATAAATGATTGTGAAACAGATACTATAGTTATTACTATACATGATGTAGATGAAATGAATGCTTATATATCTTATACTCCGCCCGTTAGTGAGGATACCGCGGTGGTACTTACTGCCATGGTGCAAAATGGATATATAGATTCCGAAATGGGCTATCGGTATCTTTGGAATACCGGCGACACATCAAAGATTATTACTGTACCCACAGTCCCCATTGGCGAGTATTGGTTTGAGGTGGAAGATAAATGTAAAAATATATATAGTGATACCGTACTTATAGGAGTGTTGCGTGAATTTGCTTTCTCAGTTGGCGATACTTCTATTTGTAGTGGTGATAATGCTACAATGTCTGTATCAGGTGGTGATTATCAGGAATGGAGTACCGGCGATACTTCGGCTGCTGTTGTTGTGTCGCCAAATGTTACGGAGTATTATACTGTTACATCATATAAGTGGTGGAATAATGCATTGTGGCAAGATGAAGATACTGTGTGTGTAAAGGTATATGATTACCCTATTGCGCGTATAATGGCACGCCCCGATATGGTAACAACTGCCAATCCTGTTACTAATTTGGTAGATGTAAGCATAGCTGGAACAACGAGATTGTGGGATTTGAATGACGAATATCGTTACGAGAGTTCGTTGCAATATACAATGCCGTATACCGATTCGGTGAAAGTAACGCTTATTTCCTATAACGATATTATGTGTTCAGACACTACGTTTAAAGTTATCTATATGATAAGTGAGGAGTTGTGGATACCAAATACCTTTACACCAATGGCCGATAACAATAATTTGTTTGAGATTAAAGCCCGCAATTTGCATACCTACAATATTCAGATATACACTCGTAGTGGCGAAATGATATACGAAAGTAATGATATCAATAGGTCATGGGATGGAAGGTACAAAGGTGTTATGTGTATGAAGGGAGCATATGTATATGTGATAAGATATTCTAATATGCAGAATCCAAATAGTATACAAATTCGCAAAGGAACGATATTGTTGAATATGTAGATTATGTTTGAAGATGCACCGTGGCACGTTTCTATAAAGTGTATGTTAAAGAATATTTCTAATGCATCTTAAAATTTCACCTTCATATTATCCGTAAAAAAAATGGGTACCCATTTTGGGGTAAAAATAGTACCCATTTCCAAAAAACATAGTACTATGTAAACCAAAATATAGTGGGGATATGAAAACAGAAGAATACCCACTATGTAACCATGCTAAATATCAATACTTTTCATCTTTTAACACAAATACTTTCCTTCTGCAACCTTGTCCTTATGACTCAAAAAGCCCTATTGCAACGTTTTATTGCAAATGTTAAAGGCAATTTCTAAAAATTGCTTTGCAAGTGATTTGCGAATTTTTACTGGAAAGATTTCAACTTTCTTTTGATTGAGCATAGCGGGTTCAACAAAAAAAAAGCACGCCACCTTTTGGTAGCGTGCTTTATATAATGGCCAATAGCTAATAGCCAAGGCCGATAGTTATCAGAGTTACTTCACAATCAACTTGCGTGTTGCATTAAAGTTGTCGTTGTAGATATGTACGAAGTAAGCACCCTTAGCAAGATTGCTAACGTCTATTGTTTTAACCAATTCGCCGTTGCAGTCTATTGTTTCGGTTACTATCATACGTCCGTTCATGTCGGCAACAGCAAACTCTACTTTACCATTTACACCTTCTACAGTTATTGTAGCTTGAGTGTTGGCAGGGTTAGGATAGATATTTACGTTAGTGTTGTCGGCGGCAGCAGTGTTGATACCTACAGGACGAGTGGTGAAGTTAAGTTTTTGACTCCACGAGCTGTATACACCATCGGCACATACTGCACGAACATATACGTCGTATGATGTTTCGTAATCTAAGCCTTCGATAGTGTAAGTAGGATTGTCGGTAACAGTTACTTTAGTACCATGGTCTTCGTCAACACCTTGCATACCGTAAGTCAATTCCCATTTGGTTTGACCGGCAGGAGCAGTCCACGATATA
>JAFWZP010000011.1 GCA_017522255.1 Bacteroidales bacterium
TACATTGCTGGTATGTGTGGCGAACTAGGCGCTGTAATAGTAGTTACCGAAACGACAGAAAATTGGGATTTTCCAACAGGAACATATTTTATATTTATGGACGCAGCGCATGTCGATTCGTTAACAATAGAAAGCCATAAAGTTAAAGTAATAGAATGGGACGGAAGTGGTACTTACGACAGAGATAATATTGAGGGCATGTATTATAAAGTTTCCGACGAAGTTTATACAGAAGACGAATTAGTCGGAGCAATGGTTGATGTGAACATAGACGGCGAACTTGCGAAGATAGCTCCTATCGACTATTGTACTGCGTTCGATGAGGCCGGGAACATTATGGCTGTAAATGATAATCTGGGTGGTCCAATAGTGATTGTTATAAACACCCCAAGTGAAGACGGTTCTGTTTCTAAAGGTACTTATTTGCTTAGAGCAGTGATCCAGGACGACATCGATTATTTTACATATTACGTAACAAAATTAACAATGGATTATGTAGGAAATACAATCGATACTGAAGGCTGGACAACAACTATGCAACCTCTTACTCCGATAAACAAATACTTATGGTCTTATGAAGTCGTTACATTTGACGATGGATCAACTAATACCAGCGATCCTATTATTGTTGGTGTTTATGGTGATACAGGCGATATCGGAAATGGTGTTAGTAGCATATTGCGATATTATTTAGCATGCACTGACGATGGGCGCTCTGACGAAAACTTTACGATCAAATGGGACGGCGATACGACCGATAAAGAGTCAATGACAGACGCTATGGCGCCATATTATAAAGTCTCCAACACTATATTTACACGAGAAGAAATAATAGGCGCTGCTATAGAAGTTACTGTTGAAAACGATAGAATAGATAAAGTCGTAGTAGATAGCTGTCTAACAATGGACGTCGAAGAAAACTTCATTTGTATGCCAGGTCTTAGCGAAAACGTTCCTTATGTGCTTGTTATTGGAAAAACGACTACGGATTTGCCATATTCGACCGGAACATATTTTATGAATGTTCCAGACGATAATCCGATGTATACTTCTAAATTAGCCAAAGGTGTAACAATTGATACAGAAGGGTGGACATCAACACCTCAAACAACTGACCCAGTAAATAAATACTTATGGTCTTACGAGGTGGTTATATTTGACAATGGAACATCAAGCACTAGTCTACCAACTATTATTGGGACATACGGTAGCGAAGACGAACAGCTTAAGAAAGATGTACAAGACGCTATCTCAAGCATTGAGACTTTAAAAGGGTTAATATCGCATTTAGTTACCGACGCTAATGGTTCATCGTTAATGACTCAAACTCCTGATGGATGGACATTTAACATGTCTTCTATCACGGGTAATCTAGAAGCTATACAAGAGGCACTAAAGACCACCGATGAAAATCTAAAACTTACCGATGATACATTACAAAAATTATCAGATTTACTAGACTCGGTTGCTAAAAAAACAGCTTATGTAACTATAGAAACCGATGCTAACGGCGATCCATGTATTATATTGGGTAGAACAGATAATTTGTTTAGACTTCGTATTACAAATACGGCTATTGATTTTCTAGAAGGTTCCGCTAGGATAGCATACGCGAACAACAACACCTTTTATAGCGAAAAAATGATAACAAAAGAATTACAAATTGGAGAGGGACCGGGATACGTTTGGCGAACAAGAACCAACGGAAATTTTGGTCTTACTTATATTCCATAATAAAGGAGGTTAATATATGTCAACAGCAACAGCTACGAGTGGTTGGAAGTGTTCGCATTCAACTGCGATTGTAGCCGAAACAGAGTTGGAAGTAACGATACGTGTTACGTGTTATTGGGAAACATTAGGATGGACGTATGATATAGGTTGGGTTAACGCCTACGTATATTGTGACGGTGTAAGTAAACAAGTAATGACAAACGGACACGTTACGGCTATGAGCAGCTATACAAAATATTCTTTGGGTAGTTACGATTTTAAAGTCACAAAAAGTAGATCATCAAGAAACGTTTCATGTCACGCATATATTGATAATAATTCATCATACGCTACTGGAGAGAAATCATCCACTAACACAAACGTAGCCATCGCGGCTCTTCCTACATACACAATATCATATAATGCTAATGGTGGTACTGGTGTACCTAGTAGTCAAACAAAATGGCATGGAACCCCTATCACATTGGCTACAAGCACTCCGACTAAAAACGGTCATACTTTTGTACATTGGAATACTAAAAGTAATGGTACAGGTACAGGATATGCTCCTGGAGCCGGATATAACGGAAATGCAAATATTACTTTTTACGCTATTTGGAAAGCTAACACTTACACAGTAAAATACGACGCTAATGGTGGTACAGGTACTCCTGCTAACCAAACCAAAACATATGGCGTTAATTTAACAATAACCACCGATACGCCGACTAGACAGGATTATAATTTCCTAGGTTGGTCAACGGTTCGAGACGGACCTGTCGCGATTATGCCCGGTGGTTCTTACGCAAATAATAGTGCTATAACATTCTATGCTGTTTGGGAGTTAGCGTACGTAAAACCTAGAATAAACAATTTTAATGCTTATAGGTGTACAGAGGATGGAACTGCTAGTGAAACAGGAACGTATATCAAAGCCTCGTTTGATTGGGAAACTGATTACGATTTGGTCAGCATGTACATTGACTGGACCATCGGGACGGATTGGCCGAATCGAGTAAGCGAAAAAGTTATCACTTCCGGAACTAGCGGATCTGTTAGTCAAATCGTTGGTGGCGGTAATATAGACAGCGATATTACGTATTCAACTAGAGCGTGGGCCAAAGACAGCGGCGGATCACAATATTCATATATGATAACAATTGGTACTGCCAAGTTCCCAATAGATGTTAAGGTCGGTGGAACCGGAGTCGCTATTGGTAAAGCCGCTGAAAAAGACGCTTTCGAGGTTGGTATGGATCAATATATCTACGGCGATATTCACGTAGAAAGATCGGAACCCGACTCCAACGCTAGATGTTTCGCAAAAAGAATCGACACTGGAACCGAAGTATGGTTGGGGGTTGGTGCTGGTGGTGTTAATCACGGTGTGTATAGTACAAACTTAAACAAATGGCTAATATATTCTGATGGTGAATACACATATATAGGTAACGATACCGGAACTTATAAAGTAGGAAACGCTATAAATAGAAACGTGGCTTCTGCTACAGTACAATCGTACACCAACTTAGGTAATAACGACAGTCGTGTACCGGACTTAACGTTTTTATCATATTGGAATGGCGCTTATAATAGCAGTGGTAAATCCTATCTTACGTATTGTAAGCAGGGGCAAATACAACCCAAACCAACTACGTTATATAATAATGCGTCTGGTGCAAAAGGCACTATAACATTATCAGAATCCGCTGCCAATTTTTCTTATTTAGAAATTTTTTACAAATTGGGATCAAGAAGTCTTTCGGAGAAAAGTACAACGGTGCACGATCCAAATGGAAAAACAGCTAACTTAACTTTTTCGTACTATTATAATACAACTTATGGAGTATACGTTTTTACAAAGGATGCGATTATAAGCGGTACAACGATTACTGGAGCTAATGCCGGATGGGAATATATTGGTAACGACCGATATATAGGCGCTTACGATGATATTAGTATACTAAAAGTTATAGGATATAAATAGGAGGTGATAACATGGCTTTAAAAAAGAATATAGTATTAGATAACGGTGTTGTAACCAATTATCACAGAATAGTTAGCATCAATAAAGTAACCAATAATTCAAACATAATAGAGGTTGCTTCATATACTAGCGAAGAAAAAAGACAAGAAGAAAAGAACGCTATTGCAGATGGAACCGCCATGAACGTTTTCGTCGACACCACTTATATTTCTAAAGAATATAGCGAAAACGAAACTATACAAGATGTATACGATTATTTGAAAACAACTGATAAATTTAAAGACGCCGAAGATGCGTAGAGAGGAGGATATATGTTCGACACAATAGGAACTGAAATACACATAACTAGGGGTAACATAGGGTGTTTACACTTTCCAGCAAAGATATGCGATATATCGCCAGAAACTGGAGAAAAGATTAAAACACCTTATATTTATCAGCCTGGTGATATAGTCAGATTTAAAATAATGAAAAAGGGAAACGTTGAAGAAGTTTACCTAACAAAAGATATCAAAATAGAAGAACCTACTGAATTAGCAACGTTTAATTTAACTGGCGCTGATACCAAAATAGGCGATTATATAAACAAGCCAACTACTTATTGGTATGAGGTTGAATTGAATCCTGACACAGATCCACAAACCATCCTTGGTTACGATAAAGCTACCGGGCCTAAATTGTTTGTGTTGTATCCTGAAGGAGGAGATCATAATGGCTAGTCTAGAAGGAGAAGTATTAATAACCAAAACCATAGAAGGTGAAATACAAAAATCGGCAAGTGTTGAAGGTGAAGTACGCATGTCTATTGCTGCTTCCCCTGATATCCACGTTGGCGAAACAATAACTTTAGAACCTAAATCAGAAGCTTATGTTAAATTGGATGAAAAATCAACCAAACTAAACCCCATACTTAACTTCGGTATACCAAAAGGAGAAACCGGCGATGCCTTTACATATGACATGTTCACTGAAGAACAATTAGCTTCTTTAAAAGGTGAGACTGGGGAGCAGGGTATTCAAGGAGAGCAGGGTATACAAGGAATCCAAGGAGAGACTGGAGACAGTGGTGTATATATTGGCGAAATAGAACCAACAAACGGAGCTAACGTATGGATAAATCCAGAAGAAGAACCTACGAATGAATACGCGACAAAAGACGATGTTAATAAAGCTATTGAAAATATTCAAGATGTGGATTTAACAAATTATTACACAAAAGACGAAGTTAACGGACTTATTCCGAATCTAGATAATTACGCGTTAAAAAGTGATATTCCAGACGTTTCGGCATACCAAACCGAGGAA
>JAFWZP010000072.1 GCA_017522255.1 Bacteroidales bacterium
AAGTAACACTATTAGGAATAGTTACGGAGGTTAAACCGCTACAACCTGAGAAAGCACTATTTCCAATAGAAGTAACACTATTTCCAATAGTAACAGAGGTTAAACCGCTACAATTATAGAAAGCACGCTCTCCAATAGTGGTAACACTATTAGGAATAGTAACCGAGGTTAAACCGCTACAACCTCTGAAAGCAGATTCTCCAATAGAAGTAACACTATTAGGAATAGTAACCGAGGTTAAACCGCTACAATTATAGAAAGCATACTCTCCAATAGAAGTAACACTATTAGGAATAGTAACGGAGGTTAAACCACTACAACTTTCAAATGAACCATAATAATAAGAAGAACTACCCAAAATTGGACGCAATTCTGTTACATTATAAGTAGTACCATTGTGTGTTACGGCATCCGGTATAACCATATTTCCGGAAACATAATTATTATAATTTTCGCCGGCTCCGGGTCTTACTACACCTACGTTTGTAGTTCCGCTAATTATTTCGTAGTACAATGTGTGTCCACTTGGACTTGTGGCACTAAAGTCGTATGCCCATGCTGTTTGTAGCACTGCGAATAGTGCTAATGCTAGAATTAATAATCTTTTTCTCATAATATTTAATACTTTATTGTTTTAATAATTTGTAATACGCTCCAACGATACATTACATATTTCATATATCTTTGTTTACGTGATAATAAATTGAACTTAAGATATTATTTTCTTTACATATTGCGGTGCAAAGGTACATATATTTTTTGGAATAATGGTAATATTTTGAGGAAATATTTTTGCACTTATATGTAAACAGATATAGCAATACCCCTCACCCCCACAGCAACAACAGACCGGCAAACAGCCAACAGCCAACCCCAAAAAACACGTCCTACAAACTGCCTATGAACGTTCCAAAAGTTGTTTATAGACGTTTCTAAAATATATTTTACCCGCTTCAAAAAGTATTTTCAAGCCTTGAAAGTATATTTTCAAGGCTTGAAAGTATATTTTCATGACTTGAAAATATATTTTCATGCCATGAAAATAGTTTTATAAGCATGTATGCGAAGTTTTATAGACGTGCCAAGAAAGTTTTATAGACATATCTATGGAGTTTATCATACGCGTCGGCCGGAACAATGGGTTGAGAGGCGGTGCAATTTATGGAAGTTGCCTAAAACAATAATTGCTGAGCAAAGCTGTTCATTGTCCACTATCCGTTGTTGTAAAAAAGAGATAAAGGCAAAAAAAATATTCTCAATTCAAAAAAAAGTTGTATCTTTGCAAATCAATTATAAAAATTATATTGTCATGAAAAAAGTATATATAACTATTTTATCGAGCCTGATCTTAGGCTTTTCGTCGAACGTAATGTCGCAAAACAATGCTACAATACCCAATCATAGTTTTGAGAATTGGACTACCGAAGGTTTTATGTTTTTCCAACACGATATACCTGTTGGCTGGAAAGGATTATCGATAGCCATCGACACCTTTGGCATGCAATTTTCGTATCCCATAAGCACTATCAGCAAAAGCACCGACGCACAAAACGGCAGCTATGCCGCCATGCTCGAAACCAAAGAATTTGACACCCTTATAAGCACTGCCTTGAACTCGATGGGTTCGTTGGGCGAAGACTTCAACTTTGAGGGAATGCCATCAATTATGAGCATAGGTGGAATAAATGTATTGCCTATGTTTCGCGACCTTGCCGGAATGATGGGCAGTGGCGATATGAGTTTGGAAACATTGCTAACAACGCTTTTGACTACAGACCTATCGGAATACCTCGAAGGCGGTATGGCACTCAACGGCTTTGTGCCGGGAGGTCTTAAAGGATACTACAAATACATTCCCGGACAAGACAACGACGAAGATGCTGCCATGATAATGATTCTTGGCACACGCTATGATGCTACCACACATCGCCGCACCATAGCCGGAGTGGGTATGATGATATTGGGCGAAACCAACAACGAATATCAAGAGTTTGAAATACCATACTTTGCATTACCTGTGGGGAGCGCCGACACATTGGAAATAATAATATTTTCGTCGCAAATACAAAGCATGGCAATGGGCTCGAAACTATATATCGACAACCTATCGCTCAGCAATCCAAACAGTATAACCTCGGCCGACAACAACACTAACATCAATTGCTATCCCAATCCCTCGAATGGTGATATAACACTGACAATAAGCAACAACACACCTGCCGACGTGATATTCTACAATAGTGTGGGAGCAAAAGTGCTGGAACAAAAACATTGCAACAACGGCACACACTTCAACCTATCGCAGAGCGGAAGTTATATAATGGAAGTAACACAAAACGGATATAAAACAATAAAAACCATAGTAATAAAATAACTCATAAACCGATGAAAAGACTTGTTAGGATATTAGGCATTATAAGCGTCATGATGCTAAGCCTGCCAAGCTGCACGGGAGGCTACTCGTTTACCGGAGCATCGATACCACCTGATGCCAAAACTATATCGGTACAAACATTTCCCAACTATGCACAACTTGTAAACCCACAACTAAGCCAAATACTTACCGATGGAATGCGCAATGCCTTTGCCTCACAAACAAGTTTGAACTTAGTAGATTACGATGGCGATTTGGACATACGTGGCGAAATAACGGGCTACACCATGCAGCCCACAGCCATAACAGGCAACGACCAAGCCGCCATGAACCGACTGACAATAACCATAAAAGTAAAATTCACAAACACCAAAGACCCCGAAGCAAACTTCGAACAATCGTTTTCGAGATATAAAGAATTTAGTGCTCAAGTGAATTTTTCCGGTATCGAAAATTCGCTATGCGAAGAAATTGTAAATGAACTAATCGACGATGTATTCAACAAGTCGGTGGTAAATTGGTAAACAAAAATGACATTCCAACGATACAATAATATCATCGGAATATTGGTATTTGCAATATCCGCAATAGTTTATATTCTCACTCTTGAGCCTTCGGTAAGTTTTTGGGACTGCGGCGAGTGGATAAGCGTGGCGCATGGTTTGCAAGTAGGGCACCCACCGGGAGCACCGCTATATGTATTGTTGGCAAAAGTGTTTTCGCTCATATCGTGCAATCCTGCCAATGTGGCATACTACATAAATATGCTTTCGGCAGTAGCATCGGCTCTTACTGTAATGCTATTGTTTTGGACTTCGACCTATTTCATCAAACTACTATTAAGCAATACATCGTATAACATACGTTATAGCAACGCCATCACACTTACATCGAGTTTTGCGGGAGCAATGGTTTATGCCTTTTCCGACACTTTTTGGTTTTCGGCCGTAGAAAGTGAGGTATATGCCTTGTCGGGATTTTTTTCGGCGTTGATGTTTTGGAGTGCAACCAAATACCATCGTTGCACGCAACACCCTTATCGTTGGATAATATTGATATTCTTCCTTGTAGGACTGTCGTTTGGAGTACACAACTTATCGTTGCTTGTCGTGCCCGCCATAGCTATGATGTATTACTACCGCAACTATCAACACAAACACACTATAACACGAAGTATATCGGCATTGATAATTTCGGCGGCACTGCTGGCAGCAATATACTTAGGCATCATACCCGGCTTTTTCTACCTTATGGGCGAAACATCGGTGTGGCTTGTCAACGACCTAAATATGAGTGTAGCAGGAAGTGCCTTTGCATACTTGGGAGCCGTAATGGCATTACTGCTATTAGGTGTGATATTAACCCACATAAGACTAATAAAATTGTCATTGGTATGTACACTCTATCTTATAATAGGTTTGTCGCTACAATGCGTTACTATGTTCTGTTCGATGAGCGAACCCGTTACCAATGAGGGACAACCATCCAATCCCAAAGCCCTATACTCCTACATACAACGCGACCAATACGAAAAAGCCCCCCTTATATACGGAGCATACTACACAGCCCCTTTTGACACATACAGCAACGGCAAAGAAAAATACGACATCATATACATAATCGAAACCGACACAAAAATAATAGACACCTGCTATTCGGCAAGCGAAGCTAAAAAATACGTAAGAGAAGACAAAACATTAAAAATCAAGCCTCGATACATTGTTTCCAACGATGGCAAAAACTCTACACCGGTTTTCGACAAAGAGTTTTACACACTATTTCCTCGCATGTGGAAACACGGCGAAAACTATGCCGACAACTACTATTCATGGAGCAACGGAGAAGGCAAATTTGTAGAAATAGACGGCGAAAAAGTATATAAGCCATCGTTTAGCGATAATATATCATTCTTTTTCAACTATCAACTAAACTACATGTATATCCGCTATTTGATGTGGAACTTTTCGGGCAAACACGAAGACATAAGCAAAGACGACTACTACTTTTTGAATCAAGATTGGATAACCGGAATCGACATCGTAGACCAATTGCTTGGCAAAAGCACCCTTTCGTCTGCCAAAAACAAAGGACCACGACACAACACCTACTTTATGATACCTTTTGTGTTGGGAATAATAGGATTTTTCTTTCAGCTATACAAAAACACATCCGGCAATGTAGTGTTATCAACATTATTCTTCTTCACAAGCATAGCCATAGTAATATACCTCAACCAAGCTGCCTACGAACCTCGCGAACGCGACTATGTATACTCCACATCGTTCTACACCTTTGCCGTATGGATAAGCATGGGAATAGCCACCATATTCTACCTGATACAAAAAATAAAACCTCTGCAAAACAAGACTATAACGAGCTTTGTATGTCTGTTAACGTTGTCTCTACCTACACTTATGGCCTATCAAAATTGGGACGACCACGACCGCTCAAAACAATACCTACCTCGCGATATGGCTTATAACTTCTTGCAATCGTGTGCTCCAAATGCAATACTATTTACCAATGGCGACAACGACACCTTCCCGCTTTGGTATCTGCAACAAGTGGAAGGGATACGCACCGATGTAAGAATCATAAACCTAAGTTTACTATCGTCGGGTTGGTATATCAATCAAATAAAAGACCAAAACAAAACCGACAATATGATTTTTATGTCGCTGAACAAGAAAGATTATCAAGGCGATAGATTAGAAATGGCATTTACTCAAACTTCGGACTACACCACAAGCATTGATAATGCGTTGGAATACCTTAAATCCGACTCATCAAAAATAAATATCGAAAATATGCCCCCATTCCATATCATACCGGTTGATTATTTGTATATCAACACCACCAACCCGAAATCCTCCGAACCTGAAACTACATACTTTGAACTACCGCAAATGCTCACACGAAGCAACATAATACACTTAGACATAATAAGTAGCAACTACAACCACCGTCCGATATATTACACCGACTATGCTTTGAGCGAGGTGGACTTTTTGAAAGATTATTACCAATTGGAAGGAATGACTTATCGCCTTGTTTTGCATGATATGGCATACCTTGCACCTATAAACACCGATACTTTTTACCACAACGTGATGAACACCTTTAAATGGGGAAATATTGAAGATAATTATGTGGGAAACACTTCGTTGGAAATACTAAATTTGATGATGACAAACATATCCAAACTTAGCAATTCACTTTTGGAAAACGGCGATACCAACAAAGCACATACACTTTGGAATCACATTTTAAACAAAGTCCCCCAACACATGATTTCCAACACCGAAGCCATAGATGCAGTCTTGGACATCAACACATTGGAGGACGAAAAAGAACTCTTATAAATACTACTATTTACGAGGCAAAGTAATTGTAAATATCGAACCTTCACCGGGTTTGCTTTTTACTTCTATCTTACCTTTATGCATCTGCACTATTTGTTTTACATACGCAAGCCCTATACCAAAACCTTTAACATCGTGTATATTGCCTGTAGTAACTCTGTAAAACCTGTCAAATATATGTTTCAACTTATCTTGCGAAATACCGATACCTTTATCAGCTACTTGCAATACAAGACTGTTTGGAGTATCCGACACAATTATGGTAATATCCAAAAGCTTTGGTGAATACTTTATAGCATTGTCCACAAGGTTGTATACCATATTGGTTATATGCACTCTATCAGCAAATATCATTGGGTCTTTTGCCTCAAGTCTGATATCTATTTTACCTTTTTTATTCGAAACCACAAAGTCGATATTATTCTTTGCGTCCGAAACCACATCATGTACGTTAATTTCTGTTTTGTTAGATACCATCTTACTATCGGTCATCTTGCTCTGCTGTAGCACTATATCTACAAGCCCACGTAAACGAAGATTTTCCTCGGTTATTATTCTCAAATAAGTATCAATCGATGCTTTATCTTCTTTAGTTTCGGGTAATTGTAGCATTTCGCACGCAAGCGATATTGTAGATATGGGTGTTCGAAGTTCATGATTCATATTTGATATAAAAGCAATCTTCATATCATCCAATTTATCTCTGTTGATCATCATTTTAACCATCATAACAAAGACACATAAAACAATCACCATCAAAATTACACTTATAAGTAAAAATACGTAGGGATTGTTTTTAAGAAAATATGGAAAGGTATGAAAATATATAGATATGTAAACTACATTTTCAGTTTTCAAGCCACCAATTTCGTATTCGTATATAAATTGTGAAGAAACAAGATTTCTGTAATAAGACTTATCATTAGCATACAATAAGTTATGTTTAGTATTATCAAAGACTCCTATAACAGGACGTACAAAAATATCGTTTTTGACCAAATTGCGTTCGATAAGTTGTTCTAACAAAGCACAGTCGAGATTGTTTTCCAAAACGTTATAATTATCAGTATAATCAACAATGTAATCGACATAACTTTCCCAAAGAAAAGAACTATCACGCAAACGTTCACGCTCGTAAGCCAATTCTAAATACCTAACCAATTCAATACTATCGACACACGAAATTCCCGTAATTTCACCATCTTTGAAACTACAAATATCCACACGCATAAAGAGATTTGGATTGTTTATCCTCATCAATTTCATTTGATTATTAATCTCTTCTACTCTACGATATTTTGCCCATACATCTTTGTCTATATTGGAAAGATGCTTTTTTATATTTTCTTTGTTGAGTTCGGTAATCACCTCATTCATCGACTTGTTTACTGCTGCATTGAACATCATTTTGCTGGCACGCAAACTTTCTTCTACCATATATGTTTGAAAAAACATCAACGCCATAAGCAGTATCAAAACAACAGAACATGCAATTATCAAGATTTTCTTTTTCATTTCTTTTGGATTTTTATACGTTTATTTATCTCTACTTCTTGCTACCATTTTTTGTCAAAAACACACTATCCGAAAACTTATGTTTGTTAGATAGATAAAGGAAAACACAACCTGCCAATATAAATGGTATACTGAGCAACTGTCCCATATTGAAAAACATTCCATCTTCGAAACCAACTTGGTCTTCTTTGATAAACTCTATCAAAAACCTAATACCAAATAACGCTACAAGAAATATTCCAAACACTTTTCCGGGACGAGGTTTACCATTGGTCTTAAAATAATAAATCATAAGCGAAACAAAAATCAAGAAATACGACAAAGCTTCGTATAGCTGCGTTGGGTGCTTAGGCACTATTTCGCCATTTTGAAGATATATAAACCCCCAAGGCAACGATGTTTGACATCCGTAAATTTCAGAATTCATCAAGTTACCTACCCTCACACAAGCTCCTACCAATGGGATAACAATAACCAAACGATCCAATATCCACACCCAATTGATTTTAGTTTTTCGGTAAAAAAGATATATACCAATAAGTATACCTATAGCACCACCATGGCTTGCAAGCCCTTGATAACCTACAAAACGACCTGTTTCGAAATCAAATGGCAAAACTATTTCTAATGGATGAGCAAGATAATAATCCGGTTCATAAAACAAACAATGTCCTAAACGCAAACCCACCAAAAGCGACACGAACATATAAATAGTAAAACGGTCGAGAATATCTATATCAACATTCTCTTTCTTAAACATTTTTTGCAATATAAAATAGGCTGCAATAAAGCCTAATGCAAAAAGCAACGAATACCAACGTACTCCAAAAGAACCTATACTGAAAATAATAGGTGATACATTCCAATTTACAAATAACATCTCCATAATTATTCTTCGATATTTTGTTTAATTAATTGATACAAAAAATTATAATGAGCCTGAGTTACCATATCATTCGATTTGGCATTTTTTAATTTAGTTTTCAAATACGACAACTGATGATATATCAATCCTCCCATGTCATAGACGGTAGGATTGTAGCCTATTGTTATAGTGGTTTCGCCTTGTTTCTTGAGTTTCGGCAACACATTCAATAATTGGTCAATATATGCTTTTTGAAGCATTCTATGGTATATATCGAGAGGAGTAATTTTATTAATATCTGCAAATATTGCATTATTAATATCGTTGAAATATTGCTCCACTGTATACACATTTCTTTTCCCTAACGAAGTTTCAGCTTCTATAAGATTGATAAACCTGTAGTCGCTTAGGAGGCTTCGCACCAAACGCCCTGTTATTTTTGTTGCCACATCCGAATAATTCAAACCGGTCAAAGCAAAAATAGAGTCATTGAAAAGCCATTCAGGTGTATGTATATAATTATCTACAATAAAAGAAACTGCTTCCTCTTGTTTTTCTTTTTCCACAAAAGAATACACATCACCTTCTTGCTCTATGGTTTTGGGATTATGATACATACCACCTATATACATCATAGTGTGGCCTGCATATCTTAGATATTGATTCACTACCTCATTATACATTTGTCGCAACGAAGTGTAAGATTTGTTAGGTTCGGCTGTCCATGTTTTCAGATTAGCTGTTATTCTTTCCAGATTCTTTATACCGTATGCATTTGCCACCATTTGATTATCACCCAAATCCTCGGATTGCGAACGAGGGTCTATCCCACTATATCCCGAACCAAACCATAAATATCTATCCTTTGTTTTTTCGATAATCCATTTGTTAAGCATAGGCACCTCATCTTTAGGGTCAGCAAATTCAGGAAACAAGCGGTAACCCCATTCTATACACCAATAGTCGTATTTACCTATGCGAGGAAACAAATATTGCTGTTCAATACTATCCTCCGGCTGAGCTACATAGTTAAACCTTGAGTAATCCATTATTGATGATGTATGTCCATTTTCTTTAACAAAATTTCTGTCTCTCAACATCTCTACAGGATATGCCGATGAGGCTGCAAAATTGTGTTGCATACCCAATGTATGACCTATTTCATGCGAGGATACAAAACGTATGAGCTGTCCCATCAAAGAATCGTCAAAAATCATTTTACGAGCAGCAGTATCTACGGCAGCACATTGTATAAAATACCAATTATGCAACAGCGACATCACATTGTGATACCAATTAACATGACTTTCCAATATCTCACCAGTACGAGGGTCGCTCACATGCGGACCACTTGCATTTGAAACAGTAGATGGCTTATACACTATAGCTGAATATCTTGCATCCTCCAAAGACCAAGTAGAATCCTCCTCTTTTGTGGGAGCTAACTTTGCCATAATAGCATTTTTAAAACCTGCAGCACGAAATACAGGCTCCCAATCGTTGACACCTTGCATAAGATATGGTATCCATTTTGTGGGAGTTGATGGATCGATATAATAAACTATAGGCTTTGCCGGTTCCACTAGTTCTCCTGCCTTATAGCGTTCCATATCCTCAGGTTTAGGCTCCAAACGCCAACGTGTTATCATCCTTGTTACATCTACACCATGAGGATTTTTATCATAGTCTGTATAACTTTCTGTAAAATATCCAACCCTCGAATCGTGATAGCGAGGACGCATAGGGACTTCGGGAAGCATAATAATAGAAGAATTTAACTCCATCGAAGCTATACCCTTTTTGGCTGAATAAGATTTCACTACTTTTATCTCTGTATTTAGGGGGTAAGTGTTGATAGAAGAAATAAAAGTTTTATCAGATTGCAATAAATTAAATCCCAAAGAAGTCTTCGTCTTTTTGGGAATAAATAACTCATCATTATCAGATTCAAATAATTTGGTAATATCAATAAGCACCTTTGAGCTATCGCTCAACGCCGCTTTTATATCAAAAGATGCTAATATCGGCATAAAACTCGAACGCTGTACAGATTGATACATTCCCAAAGTGTCATTGGAACGCTCTACACTTAACACTTTACGCAATAATATTTTACCATTCACTCCTTTTTCGAACCGTACTACAGCTGTATTAAGATGGTCACCGGCATAACCTATAAATCCCGAACGTAGAGCTGCGGGGGCTTTGGATATACGAGTTACAACAAGTAAATCCTTACCATATATACTATCTGTGATTTCGAAATAGTATTTTCCTTTCGATGAATGTATTGTAAAAAGACCGATTTTAGTATTAACTTCGTCTTTAAAAAACTTCTCGATAGGTGTACGTGTATCAACTACCTTTTGGTTCTTCTTTTTACCAAACATACCCTTAATAGAAGAACACGACGGCATTATAAGCAATACTGCAAGTAGAATAAAAATACTTTTTATTTTTGTCATAACATAAAACTATAAAATATAAGCCACCCCAAGAAAAAAAACTAAGGATGGCTTAATTATTATCAATTATTTAGCGTAATTTACTGCTCTTGTTTCCCTTATTACCGTAACTTTTATTTGACCTGGATAAGTCATTTCATTTTGAATTTTCTTAGATAAATCTAGCGACAATTGAGTAGCTTCGGTATCATTTATTTTATCAGCACCTACTATTACACGCAACTCACGACCGGCTTGTATAGCATAAGTCTTAACCACGCCCGGATATGTCATTGCCAATTCTTCCAACTTATTCAATCTATTTATATATGCTTCTACAACCTCACGACGAGCACCCGGACGAGCTCCGGATATAGCATCACAAACTTGAACAATAGGAGCTATTAAACTTGTCATCTCTACCTCATCGTGATGGGCACCTATAGCATTGCATACTTCAGGACGTTCTTTGTACTTTTCTGCCATCTTCATACCCAATATTGCGTGTGGTAAGTCTGGTTCATTTTCAGGCACCTTACCAATATCATGCAATAGTCCGGCACGCTTAGCCAACTTAGGATTCAATCCCAACTCGGCAGCCATAGTTGCAGATAGGTTAGCAACCTCACGAGAGTGTTGCAATAAATTTTGACCATACGATGAACGATATTTCATACGACCAATCATTCGCATCAACTCATGATTCATATTCACTATACCCAAGTCAATACAAGTACGTTTACCGACTTCGATAATTTCTTGCTCTATCTGCTTGCGAGTCTTAGATACAACCTCTTCGATACGAGCAGGATGTATACGACCATCTGTTACCAATTTATGTAACGACAAACGTGCTATCTCTCTTCTTATTGGGTCGAAACCAGACAATATGATAGCATCAGGCGAGTCATCTATTATTATTTCAACACCTGTAAGAGATTCCAATGTACGAATGTTACGTCCTTCACGACCAATAATACGTCCCTTAACTTCTTCGTTTTCCAAATTAAATACCGAAACAGTATTTTCGATAGCATTTTCGGTAGCAGTACGTTGTATGGATTGTATCACAATCTTTTTAGCCTGCTCATTGGCAGTTATTTTAGCTTCTTCTACTATATCCATCACGTAATTCGATGCTTCTGCACGAGCCTCATCTTTTATCATCTCAATCAAATTTTCTTTAGCTTCTTCAGCTGTCATTGAGGCTATTTGCTCCAATTTTTCAACACTTTGCTTGCGACGCATCTCAACCTCAGCCTCTCGCTTATGAAGCATTTCTATCTGATTATTTAAATTTTCACTCGCAGTTTTAAGTTCGTTGCTCTTTTTTTGCAACTCTTCTACCTTTTGAGAAAGTACTTGCTCTTTTTGTTTAATCTTATTTTCAGCAGCTACAATTTTAGAATTACGTTCTTGAACCTGTTTATCGTATTCGCTCTTCATTTGCAAATACTTTTCTTTTGCTTGCAGAATTTTATCTTTTTTTATCACTTCTGCTTTTTCTTCGGCATCAACCAATATTTGTTGACTTTTTGCCAAAAGTTTTTTTCTCAATACCGAGGTAGTTGCTAAAATACCAGCACCACCTCCAACAATCAAACCTATGACTATTCCAATTACTAACATGTTACTTTAATTATTTAGTTTATAAAATGGAATAACACTTCTATAATCCTTAGATGAGAGACTTTTAGTAAAAAAGATATACCAACACATTTATCTAAATTATAGTTCTTTGACACATTTGCTAAAATATATTTCATATTTTAAAATAGCTGATTTAGCTATTTAGTATGCTATGTATATCTTTGTTATAGTATCACTTATAAGATAAAAAGTTTCATATCAATCGTCCGCTAATATTTGCTACAAAGACAAAGATACAGACCTACCTACTGATTATTAGTTTTTTCTAATTCTTCTGATAGCATAGAATCAATTTCTGATATTTTTTCAATCAAATCGTTGTCCTTATATTTTAAATCTTCGTGCAATTTCACGTACTGAGTTATCTGACTTAACGCCACCATTGCCAACAAGTCTTGATTATCTTTATGACCATAAACCTTTGCATAACCCTTAGCTTGACTATCAATCAAATTTGCAGCTTTTCTCAAAAACTCTTCGTCATTTGATTCAATAGATAGCTTATATTTACGCTCTAAAACACTTACCGTTACTGATAATTTGTCTTTATTCATCATTAGTCCATTTTAGTCAACAAATCAATACTTTTGTCAATTTCTCTTATCAATTGATTTATCCTTAGTTTTACTTTAGCCGAATCACCATTAGTTGTATCTAGTGTATTCCTTAGTTTTAATATTTTATTTTGTTCTTCTAATATCTTTATTTGTTCTTTTTGTTCTTCAATATACTGTTTTAATTTTTGATTTTCTTGTTTAACCTCAGTCAACTCACGTTCGGTTTCACGATAATTCTCTATCAATTTTCTGACCTTAAAGTCAATTCCGGACAATATTGTATTAAAAGTAAACATATCTATAAAATCAAAAATTCTTGTTTAAATAACGTTGCAAAGTTACTAATATTTTGTTTGTTTTCTTATTTTTGCCATACTTTTCTTTCAACTATTTTCTAACAATCATCTAAACACCTAATTATCAAACATTAGAAAAATATATTACAATTAACTTTCAAACATTTTTTCTTAGTCTAACAACATTTTAAACATTTTCGTTGATGCATAAAAA
Source organism: Bacteroidales bacterium (assembly GCA_017522255.1). Lineage (GTDB taxonomy): Bacteria > Bacteroidota > Bacteroidia > Bacteroidales > P3 > HGM05376. The sequence continues at coordinate 13,278 of JAFWZP010000072.1, forward strand.
GTCTATTTTTCTTATTATAAATCCAATTTATGCCCCATTCTGTCTTGTTTAGTCTTCAAATATTTCTTATTATATTCGTTTGGCTCTATTACAATTGGAACAGTTTCAACAATCTTTAATCCATAACCTTCCAATCCATTACGTTTTACAGGATTGTTCGTCATCAATCTCATCTTGGTTACTTTTTGGTCTCTTAATATTTGAGCTCCAATACCATAATCTCGTTCATCTGCCTTAAAACCAAGCTTCAAATTAGCTTCCACTGTGTCATAACCTTGTTCTTGCAAATGGTATGCACGCAATTTATTTATCAATCCTATACCTCTACCTTCCTGGCTCATATATACTACCAATCCTTTACCCTCTTTCTCTATTTCTTGCATAGCATAATGAAGTTGCATACCGCAATCGCATTTACATGAACCAAATATATCACCTGTAGCACACGACGAATGAACTCTTACCAATACTTCTTCGTCTTCGTTCCAATCACCTTTTTTAAGTACCATATGAGTTGCTTTATTGTCGAGTTGAGTATATGCAATCAACTGAAAATTACCCCATTCGGTTGGTAAAAATACTTCTTGTTCTTTTCTTATCAATGTTTCATGAGCAACTCTATAAGCGATTAAATCTTTAATGGTAATTATTTTTATTCCAAATTCTTTTGCCACCTTCATCAATTGCGGCATTCTAGCCATCGTTCCATCATCGTTTATTATTTCTATCAAAGCACCTGCCGGATACAATCCTGCCAAACGAGCCAAATCCACAGCAGCCTCAGTATGTCCTGCACGCACCAATACGCCACCATCACGAGCTCGCAATGGATTGATATGACCAGGTCTACCTAAATCGCTTGGCTTTAAATTTGTATCAGATAATGCTTTTATTGTAGAAGCACGGTCAAACATCGATACCCCTGTTGTGCAACCATTTCCCAACAAGTCAACAGTAATAGTAAATGGAGTTCCCAACAACGATGTATTATCATGAACTTGCATATCCAAATCTAATTCTTTACAACGACTTTCGGTAATGGGTGCACATAAAACACCACGTCCGTACTTCATCATAAAATTGACTTTTTCGGGTGTTATTTTCTCCGCTGCTATAACAAAGTCGCCTTCATTTTCTCTGTCTTCATCATCTACTACAATTACAAATTTACCATCTTTTATATCGGCAATAGCTTCGTCTATCGTATTTAATTTCAGTTCCATATTAAAGTTTAAAATAATTATATTGATATTAATTAGTTTTGCAAATATACTGTTTTTTATAATATTATCACTATAGGCTCGGTATTGTATAGGTCAAACCAAACATTACTCTAAATTTTTGACTTGGATAATTTGTCCAATAAAAATATCTTTGAAATGCCACATTATCAAATGTAGCAAAAAACGACAATGCTTTTGTATATCGATATTCCACATTTAAATCAATTCCATATTTTATTGGCATTTTTTCGTATACATATTCATTATTTTCGATATTCAATCCATTCATTTTTCCCAACAATATAGTATTCAACGACACTATTATTTTGTCATTATAACTATAAAAAGCTCCCAAATCTAAATCAAAATTTGGTTTGTATAACATCTCTTGTATAGGCGATTTTTCGGGCAAGAAATAGCGGTAATAGTTAGCCGAAAAAGCTAATCCCAAATTTTCGGATAAACGATATTTGCTATTAAACCCTACTTGCAACATATCGTAGTCTATATATATTGGAGAGTATACATTACCCAAAGCATAGTTGGTGTCTATCATAAATACCGGTGCATTTGTGAATGTTTGATAAGCCAAAGCCAATCCCAAATCCAAATTATTCATCAATGCAAATTTTCCCTCCAAAAAGTATTTATTTGTATAGGTAGTTGCTGTTTCGGTATGCGGTGCCACGTATGGGTTTTCTATTCGTAGGTTTTGCCAACCATTTCTAATAGCATCCCCCACTGCTCCTATACTAAAATGCAATGTTTCGTCGGAAAAATCTTGTGATAAGATTATATGAGGTTTCAATTTAACTTTGTTACTTGTAGACACAAACACATTTAAACCTGCGTCTAAATCAAATCCATACAACTTAAATTTAAAGTATGGATGTATCTTTAACAAATGTTCTTTCTCTTTTATCGAATCTATCGAAGAAATACCTTTAAATGCATAGGGATAAATCATAGTGTCTACGGTGTTGGAATACAAATCCCACGCCACTTGCATACCTAGTATTTCTTTTTCGTTGCCAAACCAAGCAAAACCATAATGCAAATCGGCATTCATTTTAAAACAAAATTCGTTTGATGCATAATGGTCGGAAAAATTATAAATACCTAAAGCTACTTGATAATATAAATCTTCTATTTTCTTGTTGGAGGTGCGGAAATCAACATTGGCTCCAACATAGTTATAAACTTGAGAATAATCAGACTTTTCTAAATCGTCTCTGTTCAAATTTGGATATATTGTATTCAAAGTAGAGTCGGTAAATCCATAATATAAGTTGTAATCGTTATTATAAAAAACATTAGCCGACAATACTTTGTTTTTCCACATATATTTTCCAAACAAATCCACATCGGTGTTGGAATACCAATTAGAACCATAGTCTTTAAGCGACCACCACGAAGAGTTGTGATAAACACGTGCTGAATAATTTAACGACTTATTTTTTAGCGAATTGAAATACAAATCGGCTAATGGCGACATATAATTACCCATTCCCAACTTTATGTAACTCTTGTATAATTTGGCAGATGGTTCGCCCACCAAACGTGCTGCATTTATACGTTCTGGTGCATATAGCGAAAACAATCGATGGGGATAAACTTTGTAGTTGAAATCCACTTTCATATTAGCGGTATCGGTTATTCTATGTACCACATTTATTCTTTCTGTTTTTTGTAATACAGGCTGATAACCACTTATTACCACCACATTTTCGTTATATACCTCTTCTTCTTCGTTTTGTGCCACAACAATAGTGGAAGAAAACAACACTGCTACTGCACAATATATATATCTAAATTTTCTCATGGTGTTCATGTCTATAATAATAATATTTTTGTTTCATTTTATTCACTCTGAGTTTCATCGGTTGACGATGTCATATCTATCTCGTTGTCCCGTTCTTGCATTTCTTGCAATTGTTTTTCACGCAGTTCACGGGCTTTATTTTCTTCGGCTATTATATTGTCATACTTAGTTTGAGCTTCGGCTATCAAATCTTCACCATCGTAGTTTTCTATTATACTTTGTAAAGTTTGTTTGGCTTGCAATTTGTTGCCTGCCTTGTAATAAATATCAGCCCAAAGGATAAACGACTTTGCTAACCAATAGTCGCTAACAGGCGACACTGTAATAGTTAATATAACTTGTTCGGCACCCTTCATATCGCCTCTTGCAAAATATGCTTCAGCTTCACGATAATAAGCCTCTCCAACGTAGGCACCATTGGTAGATTGTTTCAACAACTCAAAAGCCTGACGTGATGATGCTGTGTCGCCCATATTGTGATACGATACAGCCACCGTATACTGTGCTTCTTCTTTCACATCATTGGTAAGTTTATTGTTTTGCAACAAATTAACGGCACTTTGTATGGCGTTGTTGTAGTTTTCGAGCAAATACCACGTTCTCATCACTCCCACACTTGCTTGCAACACATTGGATTCTATCTCCGAGGTTTCGGCAAGTTTGGTAAAATACTCATTCGACTTGGCGTAGTTCTTTATATTTAAAGCTATATTTGCCACATTTAATAAAGCCACCTCGGTGTATTGCGATTTGGGCTGATTGGCTACATATTCGTAGTAAGGCAAGGCTTTCCACATCGAGCCCGAACGCAACTGACAATCCGCCAAATAATAGTTAGCAGTAAGTGTAAATAATCCGTTGGGGAAGTCCTTCAAATACTTTTCAAACGCAGGTATTGCTGCTTGACAATCGGCTTCCATATATCGTGCCTCTGCCGCATAGAATGTAAGCGAATCTTGTTCCACTGTGGAGATAGACATCTTGGTATTTTGTTTTACGTATGTAAAATACTCATCTACCCTATTTTGATTGATGTATATATTCTTTATTGTCAACAAAGCATCACGTGCTTCGGCGGTACCGGGATAGTTCTTCAATACTTTATCGAGGGCTACCAAGGCTTCTTCTTCGTTATTAAGATTAAAGTTGATGATACCTATCTTAAGTAAGGCTTCTTTGGTATAAGAACTCTTGGGATATTTCATCACAAACACATTGTAAAACTTAAGTGCCATCTCAGCATCATCGTTTAGCAATAATGTATTGGCTATCTCGAAATTAGAGGTCATCACATATTTTGAATTAGGATACTTCGACATCAGCAGATTTAGGCAATCTATCTTATCCTGATACCTACACAAAGCACCATAACACAAGCCTTTCTGATACATAGCATAATCGGCAGCTGCAGCATCGGCTGCTATCACTTTGTCGTAATATACCACTGCATCTTTGAAACTCTTTTGCACAAAAAAGTTATCGGCTATGCGATTGGTGGCATCATCTATAAATTTCTTATCATCAACATAGTTGGCTTGTTTTATATAGTCAAAAAACATCTGACGAGATTTGCTATATTCTTTTTCCATCATGTATATGTATCCCATTGTGTATAGGGCATTTTTGTATGATGCCGACTCTGTTTCGCCTATAGTCAAAAACTGTTCATAATTAGCTTTAGCCTCCTCAAAATTAGTTATCTGATAATTAGTTTCGCCAAGCATATAATAAGCCTGACCCATCACATTCTTATCCATTCCCACTTTGGTGGCTTTTTTGAACATAGATATAGCTTTGTCGTACTTATGTTCGTTATATAGTTCTATACCTCTGTTCAGTAATATCCGTTGATATGCCTCGTCTATTTTTACTGAACGTTCGGGCAAACTTTCTATCAAAGTGATGGCACTTTTATAGTTTCGCACCGTAAAATACAACGATGTAAGTATCTCGTTTATCTCATTTTTGCGTGATGTATTGGGATATAATTTCAAGTAATTTTGGAATGATTTTATTGATTCGTTATAAGGGTTGTTTCCTATTTCGCAAGCTAATTTGGCGTGGTTATATAGTGCGTCTTCTTTTAGTTTTGCATCGTAATCCATCTTCGACACTTGCAAAAACATAGCCTGTGCTTTTACTTTATCATCAAGTTTAAGGTACACATCACCCAAGTGATACAAAGCATTTTGTGCTATACTATCGTCTACCATAGCATAGCGTTCGAAATAAGGCACTGCTTTATGATAGTCGCCCAATTGATAGTGGCAATATCCCATCTGATAGTCGTTTTTTTGAGGTATTATTTCGTTGGCTTGCTCGTAGTATTCCAATGCCTTGCCGTAGCTACCTTGCTTGTAATACACCTCACCTGTCATTTGTTGTATTTCGGCTTTGCGACTATCGTTGCTCTTTTCTATTAACGCTGGCGAAAGTTTTAAAAACTCTTCGTCCTTGTCCAAATAAAAATATATCTGAGCTATATAGTACGGCACTATGCCTGCAAACTTTTTATCGTCCAACAACTTTTCAAACTTGTTCAATGCCAATTCATAATCACCCTCTTCGTATTGAATATGAGCATAATAATATAATGCAGAGTTGGCATAACGAGACTCGGTGGTCATCACACGAGAAAAATATTCTTTGGCTTTTCTTTGATTGCCACCCTGAAACAACGAATATCCAAATTTAAAATCATACTCGGCTGTTACACTTTTGTCTATCTGCGAGGGTTCCACCTTGCGATAATGTTTCAATGCATTGGAGTAATCTTTGTCGGCATAATAATAATTAGCCAAATAAAAGCACGCCATACTTATACGGCTACTTTGCGGAAAGTTTCGTATATATTCGGTAAGTTTATACTCGGCATCGTTGTTGTTCAATAGCTGTGCCGCCACAGCATCGTAGTAGTATGCCTCCGATATATATTCATCGTTGATAACAGCTTCTTTATCTTTCAAAAAGGCTTTAAAAGTCTTTTGGGCTGCCGCATATTTTCCTTTTTCGAAGAGTTCTACACCTCGTTCAAATGCCTCTTCTCGTATGTTTTTTGATGTATTTTGACCTTTTATGCCAGACCAAAACATCATTACAGTTGCTACAATTATCAGATATTTAATTCGTTGCATATATACATATATTTTACTTCTAATTTACTAAGTTAGCAATAAATATGTATACAAAAAATCACACTCTTACTTATTTATCAACACTGTAATGTCAATTTAAGACAAAAGACAAAGGACGAAGGACAAAAGTCTTTAGACTTTAGTCCTTCGTCCTTAAACTAAAAAATAAAAAAAACATACCCCCCTTGCAACGCAACGCAACGCAACGCTTTTTTTATTATAGGCAATTTCTAAAAATTGCTTTGCAGGTGATTTGCGGAATTTTCTTAGGAAAATTTCTACTTTCTTTTGATTGAGCATAGCGAGCTATGCGATTGAGAAAGAAATAGAAAGATTTCAAGAAAAAACGCAAAGCACGC
>JAFWZP010000073.1 GCA_017522255.1 Bacteroidales bacterium
CACATATAATAGATATTTCCAAGCTAACCAAAGGTTATTATACCATGCGTATAACCACCGCCGAGGGCGTGGCTGTTCGCAAGGTGGTGCGTAACTAATATTAGTTAGCAGAATTATCTAATATATCTTATTACATTATCCTATATATGTTACAGCTGTAGCATATATGGGATAATGTTTTTTGGGGTATATGTTACAAAAAAAGCCACTGCTCCGTTTTGTAGGGCAATGGCTCCAAAAATACATCTTTGAAATAGTAAGCACACGCTATAATAACGTTTGTGTGTGTTGTTTGTTCGATGGTGGAGAAAAGAAATTTTGTTTTGGCACAATAAAAACGTAAAATATTAGTTTTGTTTTCAATTAATGCAGTAGGATAATATAGATATGAAGATAAGTTTTTTTTATACGCCTAAGCCACGCCAGTTTAGATATCAACCGCGGTTTTACGATCCCGAGCAAGAAAAGTTTGAGGAGCTGAAGAATAAGTATAAGCTAACACGCAACTACGAGGAAAAGCCTCAAGGTGACGATGATGATTTGGCTTATTTCCAATCGAGGGTAAGGTCGTTTGATCGTAAGCGAAATGAGTCGGAGTTTACTTTTGGTAGTCTTTTTCGCAAAAAGCAAATGCCTACTTTTAATTATAAGCCACGCTTTTCGCAAGACGCTGATGCCAATGCCGAAACCAAAAGCACTGCAAACGAAGGTGGTGATGCAACGATAGATCAGTTGAAGTATGCCAAAAAGATTTCGTTTCGTAGACCTATAGCCTACGACTACGAAGACGAAAGCCCTATAGCCGAACGTATGCCGCTAAGTAAGATATTGGTTTATGGTACAGTAATAATTTTATTGTTGCTTTGGATATTTTTGTAGTATGCTTTGTATATGTGTTCAAAAAAAAGTAACTATCCTGTTTTATTAGGGTAGTTACTTTTTTTATAGATTATCTATCTGTTGTTTACTTTTGTATGTTAAGGCCTTTTACCGATGGTTTTGCTGCCACAAAATCTTTCAAGTAGAATGGTTCGAAATAAGCCACATCTTCAAACTGTTTGTTTTCGTAGCGTTTTTCGGCTAGCTGTGCCATTCCTTTTGCCGATATTTTAAAGTCGGTGTCGAATACTACATTGTTTTTGCCTTCCAATATGCTGCGGGTTTTGTCGGCTCCATCGCCTATAAATATTATATTGTTTTGTTCGAGCCATTGGTCGTATATGTTTTCTGTTATTATATCGGCATTGGTTTGTCGTATGTAGTTGCCTTTGTTGTCGAATATAGCAGAGTATACTTCCATTCTTCGTGCGTCTATCATTGGGCATATGTATCCGGTGTATTGAGGGTGTAGGAGCATATATCCGGCTGCTATGTTTTGCAAAGTGCCTATTGCCAGCAGTGGTTTTTCCAAGGCATAGCATAGTCCTTTGGCGGTAGACACACCAATGCGTAGCCCTGTATACGAGCCTGGACCGCTGCTTACACATACGGCATCCAATTCAGAGTAGGGAATACCGGTGGTTTCGAGTATGTCTCGTATCATTACCGAAAGTTTGGCGGAGTGGGAGTTTGGTTCGCTACTTTCTTTTATTGCTGTTACTATGCCATCTATAGCTATAGCCACTGAGCAGATGGGTGTTGCGGTTTCTATTAATAGTATTTTTGCCATTAGGAGATAAGTTTTTATAGATGATATGAAACACCGCCACTTATGCGAGGGTTGTCGTCGGCGTGTGGACCTGCCAATACGTCGTATACTATACCGGTGTATATGGTAACTTTTTCGCTCACACGTTTGGTATATCCTGCTCCTATCCATAGTCCGCTATAGGTGCCTGTGGTTTTGTTTTCGGTTAGTTCGTCCATAATTATGTATGGGTTATAGGTGTATTGGGCATATACATACATATTGTTTATAATGGTGTATCGTGCCGAAATTCCAAATCCATAGCTGAAACGAGATGTGGTATATTTATTATCCCACGAGTATTGGCATATAAGGTCGAGCGAGGTTGTCAGTTTTGGAATAGGGCGTAGGCTGAACGATGGCGATAGTTCTACTATGCCGGTGCGGTCGCCTATGTTGAAGGCAAAGTTGCCTCCTATGTCTATTTTGTTTTTAAACCACGATGTGGTTGTGTTTTCGCTTTGTGCCATGCCTCTGTTTGCTGTAAGCATAAGCATTATTCCTATTATTATTGTAGTATATGTACTTTTCATATTATATGTTTTTGCTATATTATACACATAAACAGTGTAGTATGTAATACAATTTTGCTATTGATATGTTTGGCAAAATTACATTTTTTTTTTGACATTTAAATACTTTTTTGCTCTATTGTTTATACAAATTGCATTTCAAACGAAACTGGCAGTATTGGCAAGCGTAGCCTTCTCTTTTTGCAAAAGGTATTTCGGGATTTAGTATCTCTTCTATCAAAGTGGTCAATATAGTTTCAAACTCTTCTATTTTTTGGGGAGTTATTTCGTTGTTGTAGTTGTTTCTGCCCTCTACAAATTTTATTTTCATAAGGTCGGCCGAGAAGTTGCGTAGTGGGTATATTCCTGCTTCAAAAGAGTTGCAGTTATTTTGTTTTTTGCTGTATAGCCATGCATACACCATCAGTTGCAACCATTTGTCTTTTAGCTTGGTTATGTCGTCTTCGGTGGTGGTGCCTTTCAAATCGTCGTCGTTTACAGCTCCCGATTTGTAGTCTATAATTCGGCATGTGCCGTTTACCTCATCAATGCGGTCTATCTTGCCTTTTATAAGTACCGAAATGTTGTTTATAGTTATGGTTTGCTTAAACTTATCTTCTTCTTCCAAACTCTTTATTATTATTAGATCGCCACCTTCTATATCTTTTATCTGTTTGTTGATAAAATTGGTTATCTGTTTTTTGGCTATTTCTCTAAACAAAAAGCCTTTGCCTTGGTTTTCGAGTTTTATTTCTTCGAGAGTATCTATTTGTTTGTCAATGTTTTGCAAACAGCTTTCGAGGTACTCTTTTGATACAAATGTATTTTGGTTTACGTATTTTTTAAATATGTTTTCCAACACATTGTGTATAATGTTTCCAAGTTCGGACGAGTCTATGTCTTCCGATGGCTTTTCTGTTTCGCGTATGCCCAACACATTTTCGTAGTAGTATTTGAGTGGACATTTAATATAGTTGTTTATCGATGATGGCGAAAGTCCGGGTGCGATGGATACCACTTCTATCAAACGTTTCATCACTTCGTCGGTTTTTTGTACGTCGGCAAACACCGATTGTGTGTTGGTGCCTCGTACCGATAGCACTTCTTCTTTGAAGGTTATGTTGCTGTATTTTGGTACCAGTTCTTCTTTTATTTGGGTAATAAAGCGGCTGGGGTCGCCTTTGCCATCGCCTTGGCTGTCGGAGTTGTAGAGTATATATATATTGGTGCTGCGTTGTAGCAGTCGGTAAAAGTAATATGCAAAAATAGAGTCGTTTTCCTGGTAGGTACGCATACCAAAGTGTCGTTTCAAATTTATCGGTATCATCGACTTTATCGATTTGCCTTGTGGCAAGCGGTTTTCGTTGGCCGAAAGGATAAAGATGTTTTTGAAGTCGAGACTGCGGGTTTCAAGCATACCAAGTATTTGTAGGTTTTCCAATGGTTCGCCTTTGAAAGGGATGCGGTGATAACGCGAAATTTTGCTATATATCTTGTATAGTGTGTTTAGCACGTTTACAAACTTGTCCTCTTTTGTGTTGTATTTGTTCGATAAATCGATAAAGTGGTTTATTATTTTGGCAAAAGCGCTAAGTGCCACTTGTTCTTTTTCAGGCAGTTTGGTGGCGGGGTTAAGTAGTTTGGGTATTAGGTTTTCTTTGCAAAGATTGAGAAAGCCTTCGGGTGTAGAAGCGTCGGTCGAGAATAAAAAATCAATCTTCTCAATGGTTGTATTTATTATGTTCGATATGCTTTCGGTGCTTATATACAAATCTTTTTGTTTGTATACCTCGTTATGTATTATCGTTTTTAAATTAGGTGCTTGAGCTATGTTTTGCACTAATGGGTTCGACAAAACATTTATTATGTCCTTGTAGTAGAAAGCATTGTTTCGCTTGTTGATATGCAGGTTAAATAGGTCTACTGCAAAGTTGTGCACCATCGAATAGGAGTAGGGAAAACCCATAGTAACGTTTACTTTTCCTTTCTTTTTCTCATTCTCTTTTTGCTTATTTCCGTTGTCGTTATCGTCGTATAGGTTTTCGGGTAGCGAGTTTAGCACCGGTATCAGTAGCGATTCGTCGGCAAGCACAAAGGCAGTATCGTTTAGGTTTGGTTCTTCTTTCTTTTTCTTTTCTTCAAGTTTATTCAGTATTTCTCCGGCTTTTTTGGCTTGTAGTATGTTTTCGGGGCAACTTATAACTGTTATATTTTTATTCTCTTTCCCAAACCATGTGCCATATTCATCGTGGTTTTTTATAAACCCATCGGAGTGTAGTTTGCGGAGAAATTTTCCGGCTTCTTGGTTTTTGTCTTTAAAATAATAGTCGTCGCCATCGGTTATTATTTGGGCTATACCGCTGTCTACAAGAGGTTTTATTATTCTTTCTTCGCAGTGGTTTAGGGCGTTGAAGCCTACAAAGTATATTTTTTTGTTGGCAAATTGGTCTGTATATCTGTCTATATTTTCGGCCACTTTGCGGTATGCCATTCCCGGATATGCCTTTTTATAGCCGGCCAGCGAGTCTTTTAGTTTGGTGTAGTAGGTATGTAGCGATTTGTAAAAATCCAAATATTTTTTCTGAAATTCGGTAAGCTCCTCACCCGATACGTCCCATTCGCCTATAACTTTAAGCTCGTGTATGTTGGCAAATAGTTGGTTGGCATCAACGCAGTAGGCATCTATTTCCGAAAAATCGGTCAGCAACATATCGGCAAAAGGTATAAATTCTTCAAACTCTTTGTATTTAGAGTTTCCTATTTCGCGGTGTATTCTGAATAGTTCAAACATCAAAAAGGTGTTGTCTACTATTTCCAAATCCGATATTTCGCCTACAAAGTTATCTATGTTTGTTATCTTTGGCATAAACATAGGTGGGAGCAATACCTTTTTTAGTTCTTCTTTCAAAAATATTATGGGGCGTTGGTTGGGAAATACTATTATGGTGTTATCCAAGTTGCCTTTTTCTTGTTCGGCAATGGTTTTTGCCACGCTGTATAAAAAGGATTCCATAGTCTTGAATTATTTAATGTTTTAGGTTTGCGATAAAAACTTTTGCTTTTTCCAAAGCTTCGGGTTTGCCCACATCGAGCCATTGGTCGGCGGGGTGTGAGTAGGCTTTTATTTGTTCGTGCTGTGCCATATTTATGTATTGAGGCACTATAGAGTATGCCGATACCTTTGGCAAAAGGTTGAATATTTGAGGGCTTATAACATGTATTCCACTAAATGCCAATGGGTGAACATCGTTACAGTCCGATTCTTTTGCCCAAAGCGTTTCGCCGGTATTGTGGTTGGTCCAGCCGGCAAGGTTGTTGTGGTTGTCAAAAAGCAGATAACGCGATGTTTTTCTGTCGGCCACAGCCAAGGTGGCAAGTGCATTGCTTTGGCAATGTGTGGTGTATAGCTTTTGCAAGTCGATAGATGAAATAATGTCGACGTTGTGTATCAGTATCGGATTTTTTTTGTCAAAAAAATGTTCGGCTTTCTTTAATCCGCCACCTGTGTCAAGCAGACAATCACGTTCGTCGGATATTGCAATATCTACGTCAAACTTGTTGGTGTTCAAAAAGGTAATAATTTGTTCGCCAAAGTGATGGATATTTACGACTATTTTGGTGCATCCTTGTTTAATAAGGTTTTCGATGCAATGTTGCAACAGGCATACACCATTTATTTTTACAAGAGCCTTGGGTATGTTGTTTGTAATGGGTTGTAAACGTGTGCCTAATCCGGCAGCAAATATCATAGCTTCCATAATATTATAGCAATATATTAGTCTGCAAAGTTACACAATTATTTTGATATGGACATGTTTTGTCCTGACTTTTGCATGAAATATTTTCTATCCCGACGTTGTGAAATTTTCCTCACGAGGAAAATCTTGCTGCATAGCGAGGGAAATTCATCGGCATCACGAGGGCATTTTAAGGTGATATATCGGCACAAAATTGATGGTATACCATCACTCCGATTACACCCTATTGTGAAATGATTGATGATAGGGTATAAGGCAACTTCTAAAAATTCCACGTTTCAAAGAAACTCCTTTAATCATTTCGAAACGTGGAATTTTTCGACTTTGTTTTAAGTTTGTACCTGCCTTTTAATGCTCAAAAACTCAGCTATCATAAAAAAATATTTCGCAAAAGAAAATAAAAAATCAATCTTTGCGTTGTTTCTACAGTATCGAATAAGCGGTAGAAGACTGAATAAAAAATAGATAGATAAGCTGATTATGAAAGTTCAACTGACAAAACAATTTGATTTTGAGATGGCTCATGCATTGATGAACTACGATGGACATTGCAAAAACATACATGGGCATTCTTATAAATTGTATATCACCATAGAAGGTGAGCCTAATGCTGACGAAACTTCATCGAAATGTGGTATGGTGATGGATTTTGGTGATTTGAAAAAAATAGTGTACGAAAATATAATAGATAAATACGACCATGCTTTGGTGCTCAACGAAAAAGCTGTTTTCGAAAATTCGTTGAATACAAAATTGATACGAACATCGTTTCAGCCCACATGCGAGAATATGCTTATCTATTTTTATCAAACTCTTAATGATAAATTGCCTCAAGGTGTGCGGTTGTGTAAGCTAAGAATGTACGAAACTGCAACATCGTATGCCGAATTGGTGTTGTAATATAACTGCTACTATGGACAAAAAGAAGATATACAAAATATGCGTTACTTTGTTGGTAGTGACACTGATAGTGTTGCTGGCATGGTACTTTAAGTTTATTACTTTTTGTATAGTGTTGGCAGCGGTGTTGGCACTTATAGGAAATCCGCTTATGAGGCTGTTGCAGTATCTTAGTGTGGGTAGCCATAAAATGGGTAAAAATCTTTCGGCAGGACTCGCTCTTGTCATCATGGTAGGGGTGTTGTTTTCGCTTTTTTATTGGCTTTTCCCTATGATATTTTCGCAAGCTGTAAAGTTGTCTAATATCGACACTTCAAGCATAGTAACTTATGCCGAGCAGTATGGGGGAGTGGCCAAGCAATATATGGTAGATTATGGTCTGTTGGCACCCGACGAATCGTTGGAATTGATGATAAACAAAGAGATATTGAAAATAGTGAAAGCCACGCGTTTTGATTTAATATTTTCGGACATCTTCAATATAACCATAGATTTGGTGTTGGGTGTTTTTGTAACTCTCTTTATAACGTTTTTCTTTTTGCGAGATAAGGATTATATTACCAAGTTGATATATTCGGCAGTGCCCATCGATTATGTGGATGAAACCGAGCATATACTTCAAAATTCGCGTTACCTTATATCGCGTTATTTTATAGGTTTGCTTTGCGAGATATTGTTGGTAACATTATTGCTTTTTGCCGGTTTTAGTATAGTAGGGTTCCCCAATGCTTTGTTGCTGGCATTTTGTTGCGGTGTGTTGGTGATAGTGCCATACGTGGGAGCCGTGGTGGGAGCAGGCATAAGTTATGTCTTGCTACTGGTGTCGATGATAGGTAGCGGTGCCGATTTTCAGATACTCACACTTACGCTGACTTTTGGAGGTGTGTTTATAGCCACCAAACTGATAGACGATTTTATAATGCAACCTTTTATATATTCCAAAAGTGTGAAGGCTCATCCGTTGGAGATATTTTTGGTGATACTTATCGCAGGCGAAGTGGGAGGTATTATAGGTATGGTAATAGCTATACCTTTGTATACTTTGATACGAATAATAATAAAGGAATTTTATAGCAATTCAAGGTTTGTGCAAAACTTTATAAAGGGTATTTAGAAGTGTGCAAACGATGGTGTGAAGTATTGTATATTTTGACAAGAATGTGATATTTGTGATAAAAAATTTTCTGATTAGGAAAAAAAAACGTATCTTAGCAAATTATTTTTGACGACGTAGGAGTGATAAAAAACGTTGCAAAATGTTATATATTAGAATAATAATTGAAAGAAGATAATAATAATATAGTATATGAAAGTGTTCAAAAAGGGATTATTTGTGCTAGCAACAGCACTTTTTTGCGTGGCAATAGGCTATGGACAGAAAAAAAGTGTGGCTGTGAAAGCCGACAATTTGTTTGACCAAAAACGTTATGTAGAAGCATTGGAAAGTTATCAAGATGCTTACAAAAGAGTGAAGTCGAATAGGGCTGAAAAGAATAGAATAAATTTTCAGATAGGGGAGTGCTATAGGATGATGAACAATTATCCCAAAGCAGAGTTGATTTATAACCGTTTGATAAAAAATGCACGCTACTACATTGTGGAGCCAAAGATATATTATTATTTGGCAGAGATGTATCGTTTTCAGAACGAATTTGAGAAAGCAGCCGACAACTACGACAACTATTTAAAATTGCAACCCGACGATGATTTAGCCAAGGAACGTAGAGCTTCGCTGGTGGAAATGAGCAAAATGTTGTCGAATCGTACAAGACACAATATCATTAATCTTGAAAAGTATAATACTGATTATGACGATTGGTCGCCACATTTTTTGGGCGATGACACTACTGTGCTTGTATTTACTTCGTCGCGTTTTTTGGAAGGAGATAAAGGTGCCGTAGATGCTTGGACAGGTAAGGCTTTCTCGGAATTGTTTTCGATAATGCAAGACCGCAATGGCGATTGGACTACAGTGGATTTGTTTGAAAAGGGAAACATGATAAATACTCCTGTGAATGAAGGTGAAGCTGTGTTTACTCCCGATGGTGCTATAGTATATTTTTCGCGTTGCGACTCGAAAGAGCATGAAATGAAAGGTTGTTATATTTATCGTTCGGTATTGGGAGGTGACGATGATGGTAAACGCAAAAACAAAAAGAAAACCGATAAAAGTTTGGAAAAATGGAGCGAAGCCGAGCGTATCAATCTTGGCGATACAGCTTATAACTATCTGCACCCTGCTATAAGTAGAGATAATCTCACATTGTATTTTTCGTCGAATATGCCGGGTGGAGAAGGTGGATACGATTTGTGGATGGCCAAAAGAAACACTCAAGACGAAGAGTTCGGTACTCCCATAAATCTGGGTAAGGTGATAAATACTCCCGGTCGTGAAAACTTCCCTACAATAAACTTCGATACTATGTTGTATTTTTCTTCGGACGGTCATCATGGAGTGGGAGGTTTGGATATATACAAAACCCATGAGATAGAAAATAACAAATGGGCAACACCCGAAAACCTATTGGTACCTATCAACTCAAGTTTCGACGAAATGGGTATAATATTTTATCCCGAAGGTAGCAATCCTAATGTGATGGAACGCGGATACTTTACTTCAAACCGTAGTGTGCCTGACCCTCACAAACGAGAAGATAAAGATGTGAACACTCGTACTAAGTACAAACCCATCAACGACGACTTGTTTTATTTTGAGTTGCCGCCATTGTTGTACTCTATCGAAGGTATAGTAAGAGATGAAAAATCGATGCAGCTGTTACCTGATACAAAAATAAAATTGGTGGGTTCGGATGGTTCCGAAACCGAAACATATACTGACAAGAAAGGTAAATATCGTTTTGGTAACGATGTGATAAAACATGAAGTGATTTACAAAATGTATATTTCGCGGTTGAATTACTTTAGTACCGAAGGTTCGGAAAGCACTTATGGATATACTACCAATAAAGATATAGTGCACGATTTTCGTTTGGAACCTGTACCAAAGGAACCTGTGTTATTGCCTGATATTCAATATGGCTTGTCGAAATGGGATCTTACTACCGATTATCAAGATTCATTGACCGACTTATATTTAGTATTGGTAAACAATCCAAATATAGTGGTGGAAATACGTTCGCACACTGACTGCCGTCCTTATATAGGACTTACCAACGACACTTTGTCGCAACGTAGGGCACAATCGGTGGTAGACTTTTTGATATCGAGAGGTATAGAGCCCGAACGTATAGTGGCTAAGGGTTATGCCGAACGCGAACCACGTGTGTTGGATAAGGATATGGTGGTAAAATATGGTGGCAAAGAATTTCAGTTTAAAGCCGGTACAGTGTTGGAATGTGATTATATAAACTTGTTACAAGGCAAGGATTATCAAGAGGCTGCACATCAGTTGAACCGCCGAACCGAATTTAAGGTACTACGCGACGATTATGTGTCGAGAAAACTTGTCGACAATATGGCATCAGACACTCCTATTGCCAAAGAAACTGAAGACGGAAAGGTTATAGACTTGGTGAACAAACCAATAGAAATAGAACCTGAAAAACCGGAAATAGTTCATGATGAGAATACTATACCGGTAAAGATGATTCAGTCGACAAAAGGCGAAATAGAAGCTATAGTGAATGGTGCAAGAAAACCGATACTTATAGACGAAAAGTATACCGAACCGATAGCAATATCGTGGGAAGAAGCTATGAACTATATATATCAGAAACGCCTTACTAAAGAAGATTTTCCGGCACGTGATGACGCTTTTGACTACGAAGGTAATATTGTAGATAAATCGTTGGTGATATTACAGTCTGTACAAATAGGTCAAAAACGTTTGGAAAAGGTAGAGGCTGTGGTGTTGAAAGGTTTGGACTACAAATTTGTGATAAATCGTATAGGCTTGGGTGATTTTGGCGAATATGACTTCGACAAACAGCGTGGCAGACTGATTTTTATTGATTAATAACAAACTATAATACATAACGCATAAGCCGCAACCAATATTGCGGCTTATGTTTTTATCTCGAAGATGATAACGATATTAGGTCCTACGGCTTGTGGCAAAACAAGATTGGCAGTAAATGTGGCTTTGCACCTCGGTGGCGAAATTATAAGTGCCGATTCGCGTCAGGTGTTTAGAGGTATGGATATTGGAACAGGAAAAGATTTGACCGACTACAATGTTGATGGTGTTGAAGTGCCATATCATTTGGTTGACATTAGAGAGCCCGGATACGAATATAGTGTTTTCGAATTTCAGGCGGATTTTGTGAATGCATACAACGATATTGTGAAACGAAACAAATTGCCTATACTTTGTGGTGGAACAGGTTTGTATATAGAGGCAGTGTTGCGAAATTATCGTTTGGCAGATGTACCTCAAAACAATGAGCTTAGAATGGAATTGGAACAATGTTCGCATCAAGACCTTATAGAGCGTTTGGAAAAGTATATCACTCTTCACAACTATACCGATACCGAAACACGTGAACGTTTGATAAGAGCTATAGAAATACAAGAATATCAAGCTGAAAATCCAAATTTACATATCGAAATTCCCGATATAAAGCATTTGGTATTAGGGATAACTTTTCCTCGAGATTTGGTTATGCAACGGATACAAAATCGATTGCAAGAGAGGTTGCAAAATGGAATGATAGATGAGATAGCTAACTTACTTAAGTTAGGAATAAAACCCGAACGTTTGATACGCTATGGTTTGGAATATAAGTATATAACTCTTTATTTGGAAAACAGTATTTCATATAACGAGATGTTCGAAAAACTAAATATTGCCATAAGGCAGTTTGCAAAAAGACAGATGACTTGGTATAGACGTATGGAGCGGAATGGTGTGAATATACATTGGATAGATGGAACACTTTCTGATAAAAAAAAGCTCGACGAGGTGTGTCGCTTATATGCTGATTTTGTGGAGTTGCATTAAGGTTGCAATCAATCGGGATTATAAAATTATAGATAACGAAAAAATAATATAGGACGAAATATGAAATCGGAATTAGAAGCATTTGAAAGATTGTCATCGATATTAGATGAGTTGAGGCAAAAATGTCCATGGGATAAGAAACAGACTATAGATAGTCTTAGATATTTGACTATAGAAGAGGTGTATGAATTATCTGATGCCATATTGGAACAGCAGTACGACGAGGTGAAAAAAGAACTTGGCGATATATTGATGCACATATTTTTTTATTCCAAAATAGCACAAGACGAAAAACGTTTCAATCTTACTGATGTGCTTAACGCTATTTGTGAGAAATTAATACGTCGACATCCTCATATATATGGTGATGTGGAAGCTCAAGATGCCGAAGCAGTGAAACAAAATTGGGAAAAGATAAAGATGACAGAGGGGCGTACATCGGTGCTTAGTGGTGTACCTAATTCGTTACCGGCAATGGTAAAGGCTGTAAGAATGCAGGAGAAAGCACGTGGAATAGGTTTTGATTGGGATAATGCCGACCAAGTAAAAGAAAAAGTATTGGAAGAATACAACGAATTGCAAGTAGAGTTATCCAAAGACGATAATCACGACGGGGTGGAAGCCGAATTTGGAGATTTATTATTTGCTTTGATAAATTGGTCGAGGTTTATAGGTGTAAATCCCGAAGATGCTTTGGAAAGAACAAATAAAAAGTTTAAAGCTCGTTTTCAGTATATGGAACAGAAAAGTAAAGAAACAGGTTGTCAGCTTTCGGATATGACATTGGACGAGATGGATGTGTGGTGGAACGAAGCAAAAAAACAATTAAAAGATTAATAACAACATATAATTTGAGTGTGTTGGTAAAATAGAAAATAAGGAATGTAGTTATATGGAGAAAACAGAAAGAAAAAACTAGTAATTATGCGAAAGTATTTGAATGGTTTGTTATTGGTAGTATTATTGTGTTTGGGTATATCTGTGGCATTGGCACAAGTCAACGATAAATCTGGATTTGTAATAAAAGAGAATACTTTACAGGTGTTTTCTTTCGATAACATTGTTGCAGATTATTCGATAGATACTATTGGAGGATATTTTACGATAAAAGTATCCGACGATTATTCTGTGTTGCATAATTATGGTTCTCCGTCGCTACCGGTGGTACAAAAGATTATAGCTATTCCGGAGGGGAGTAGGGTAGAGGTGGAAGTGTATGCAGATTTAGTGGAGGAATATTCGTTAGTGGAACAAGGTGTATATCAACAGATGTATCCCATTCAGCCTTCGCAGTTCAAAAATGCTTATAATAACAAATGGTATATAAATGACAAGATTTATACTAACAATTCATATTATTGTAATGAATTGGTGGATATAAATTATATGGGTATTATGCGTGGAATGCAGTTAATAAGGCTGACAGTGTCGCCATTCGAATATAATCCGGTGTCTAACAAATTGAAGATACATAATTACGTATCGGCTGACGTGAAGATAACCGGTATTGACAGAGATAAATTGGTGTATAATTTGCAATCGATGTCAACGCCTTATAGTACTATGATGTTACGCAGTGTGGCAAATTCCAAAGCCTATAGCAATGTTTTGATGTCGTTTGTTGATGTCCCAATAAAATATGTGGTAGTGGCACGTGATTCATTTAGGGAGGCGTTGCAACCATTTGTACAATGGAAAACACAACAAGGCTACCAAGTAGTGGAATATTATCCGCATTACTCTGCCAATAGGGATACTATAAGAGCTAAACTATCGGATATGTATCATAATAGTACTCCATTGAATCCTGCACCAACATTTTTGCTTATAGTGGGAGATGTTGAACATATACATTCTTTTATTGGTAGGTATACAATTCCAGGAGGTGCCACGCATGCCACCGATCTATATTATGCTGAATATACGGGTGATATTTATCCAGAATTGTTGTTTGGACGAATGTCGGTAAGCAATGTTTCGCAACTGCAAGATGTGATAAACAAGACAATAGAGTATGAAAAATACAATATGAAGGACAAAATTAAATTGTCTAATGCATTGTTGGTAGCCGGTAAGGAAACACGCGATCCGGCACCTACTGTAACTAATGGACAATTGAATTATTTGAAAAGTATTGTGGTAGATTATTTTGATATGGATACTATATGTTATTATAATGGTACATCTCATACTCAAAAGGAGGATATATTGTCGCAATTATCGTTGATACCCGGTTTTGTAACTTATTCGGGGCATTGTACAGCTGCCGGATGGTCATCGCCATATATAACAGCTACTGATGTGGATACTTTTTCTACCGAAGGTGCATATTCATTTGTAGTAAACAATTGTTGCAAATCGAGTAATTTTACTTCGGGAGTGTGCTTTGGTGAAGCCCTCTTGCGTAAACCTAATGCCGGTGCAATAGGAGTGATAGGTGCTTCTAACGAAACGCTTTGGAACGAAGACTATTATTGGAGTGTGGGGGCTAAATATCCTTTTTCGTTGTATCCGCACTATAGTAGTGAGGCTCTTGGTGCTTTTGACAGAATGTTTCATGTAAGAAACGAAGATATACAAGATTATGCCATTACGCAAGGGCAGATGTTGCAAGCCGGTAATATGTCGGTGGCTCAGGCAGGTTCGCCTTACGAAAACTATTATTGGGAGATATATAACCTTTTGGGCGACCCTTCGCTTATGCCATTTGTAGGTTCGCCCGATACCATGCTGTTTGATATACAAGACACTGTAAGACAAGGCGATATGAGTATGGAATGCATTGGTATACCTTGGACTCATGTTGCTATTTATGAGGATACAGCTTTGCTGGCAGCTACTTTTTTGGATCAAACGGGATATGGTAAATTAACTTTTACTAAGCCAATAACATATACCAATGTGCTACTTACAGCGACAGCTCAAAATCATATACCTATCGTAGATACAATAGAGGTGTTGCCTCCAAAAGGGGCTAAGGTGATATTATCTGATTATTATTTTGTCGATACTATGGGTAATGTTCTTAATACTCTGTTCCCAAATCAAAAGGTATATTTGTATGGTACGTTATTTAATATAGGTAGCGATGATGCATATAATGTGAAATTTTTGTTGCAAGACATAGTTGGTGGATATGTTGTATCGGATACTTTGGAGTTGGATACTTTGGCTTCGAATGAATGTTATGTAGGATTATTGTCGGTGGTGGTGGTGAATAATGAAGTGCAAAATTTTTCATTGTTTTCGCTGAATGCACTAATGTACGATAGTTTGGGGAAACTCTCTAGCCAAAATTTATATATGGAAGTTTCGGCATCTGAGGTTAAGCAATGTGCTGTTACATTCAAAGATACATTTATGGGTAATCCAATATTGACATTGATACCCGATTCGGTATATATACTTGAAGTTCCTATAGCCAATGTAGGTAAACAATTCTCTGATTCGATATTTGTTTCATTATCTGTTAATCATACTGCTATTGTTTTGTCGGAATCTTTGGTGTCTATTCCATCGTTGCAAGTGAGCGATACTATGTCGGCAATATTTACTTTGAAGATGACAAGTGATGCAGATACTGCACTATGTGTAAGGATAGGAATTAAAGAACGTACTGTTTATACTGAAACAACATCGTATTATACTGTAGGTAGGGCAATTGAAACATTCGAAAGGGGTAATTTTACTTTATTGGAATGGGATACCATGACAGCATATCCGTGGTATATCGACTCTGTTGTAGAAAATTCGTATCGTGGACGATATTCGGCACGCTCTGCCAAAATACAAGGTAGACAATTGTCGGTATTGAAATTACCATTGGAAGTCGTGGCTAGCGATACAGTGTCGTTTTGGGTAAAGACATCAACAGAGCAAAGCTATGATATTTTGACTTTTTATATAGATGGAGAGTCGAAAGGCAGTTGGTCGGGCAAGAAGAGCTGGAAACGTTACAAATATCCTATCAGCAAGGGTATGCATCAGCTAATGTGGAAATATCAAAAAGATGATGAAACAAATGGCGGTAGCGATGCTGTATGGATAGATGATTTGGAATTACCTATGGCTAAGTGGAATAAACCTATAATAACATCAAACAATGAAGTTGATATAGACGACCATAATGAGCTATTGGTAAATAGGATATATCCTAATCCGGCTAGGGATTATGTAATATTTGAATTTGATACAGATAGAAAGATTATGGTAAGTATATATGATTTGAAAGGAATAGAGGTTGATAGTTTTGCTATAAATGGAAATAAAATGTATAAGTATTCGATCAAGAACTATGTGCCAGGTGTGTATACCATAGTGCTTAAAAGCAATGATGAAATACAGATAAAAAAAATGATGATTGTGAAATAGACAAGTATACATGAATAGTAATAATATATTATATTGTTGGCAGATAGATACCACAAAAAGAGAGGATACATTGAAAATAGTTACCGACAAGGTACTAGATAGAGAACAAGCCTCAATTACAAAAAAACTAAAGGAATCTAAATTTGTGGAGTTTGACTATTCCTACTACGCAAGTCCCATACCTGCTACTGATTCTATGTTTTTATTACATGATAGTATAAAAAATAGTGAGGAAGAATATGGGCGAATTTCTATAGATTCGATATTTCTTGCAGCAAAAGGAGTGGCATCACCTCGCAAAACAATTTTTCAAAACCATGAATATCAAAGAGAATCGTATGCTGAAAAAAACAATATACCGAAATATTATCCTGCATGGGTTTTTGTTATTCTATTGGTAGTAATGTTAGTTATAGGATGGATATTTAATACAAGCCGAGTACGGATACAGCAAGTGTTTAAAGCTAGTATGGGACGACGGAGTTTGAATCTTTTGTTTCATGATGGAAATATATTTAAAGAAAAGATTATCATACCTCTCATGTCATCGTTTATAATATTATTGTCGTTGGTAATATATGCATTTATGGAGATTTATGATTACTCTATTTATAGTCAAAGTAGTATAATAAACTATATGTTGATAGTCTTTGGTGTAACCGGATTAGTGTTGTTGAGACATGCGATAGTATACTTTTTAGGTAGTTTGTTTAAGTTCAAAATTGGTATATTGTACTACCTAACCAACAACGTATGCTATTATTTTTTGGAAACAATGGTTCTGTTGCCGCTGTTGTTTTTCTTATTTTATACAGACGTTGCATACATGAAAATTGTGGCATATATTCTTGTAATTTCCCTTTCAATTTTGGTTTTTTTGCGCCTTTTTAGAGGTCTATCGTTAATTTTACTCGACTCCGGATTTTCACAATTGTATTTATTTTATTATCTTTGTATTGTTGAAGTGATACCTTTTTTTGTGTTAATTAAGCTTGTATTATTTTGATAGAAAACTTGTTATATAAATTCTAAAGAATAGAAATGAAAGTAAAAAATATTCTAATTTCACAGCCAGAACCACCAAGTATAGAGAAATCTCCGTACTATAAACTTATCGAAAAATATAATTTAAATCTAACTTTTTATAAGTTTTTTGACATAGTAGGTCTTACTGCTTCGGAGTTTCGTAAAACACGTGTCCATTTAAAAGATTATACTGCTGTAATATTTAATAGTAAAAACTCCGTTGATCACTTTTTTAGATTATCGAAAGAGTTGAGAGAGCCTATACCCGAAACTATGAAGTACTTCTGCTCTACCGAGTCAATAGCTTTGTATTTGCAGAATTATATTCAATATAGAAAGCGTAAAATATTCTTCGGAAATCAATATTTCTCCGAATTGGTGGACATTATGACAAAGCACAAAGAAGAGAAGTTTTTATTTCCATGTTCTGATGAGAAGCAAACCGAGTATACCAAAATGTTGGACAAAGCCAAGTTTAAATATTCTAAGGCTACTATGTATCGCTCGGTAAGTAAAGACTTGAAAGATTTTGATTTGAAAGACTTTGATATGATAGTCTTGTTTTCGCCTATGGGAGTACGTTCGTTGTTGGAAAATTATCCCGACTTTAAAGGCGATGACATATTGGTGGCTGCTTTTGGAGTATCTACTCATGCTGCATTGAATGCAGCCGGTGTAAAACTATCTATATTAGCTCCTACTAAAGTGGCTCCTTCGATGTCTACGGCTATTGAAAACTTTCTGTTGGGAAGACAGCAAGAAGCAGTGTTGGTTACTAAACCTACATCGTTGCGAAAATCATCGCTTAAGAAAACCGGTGTAAAAAAGACTAAATCGGTCTTTACAAGTAAGAGCAAATACAAGGCTTTGATGGAAGAAAAGAAAGCTAAAGCTGCTGAACGTAGAAAGGCTCGTGCCGAAGAAAAAGCTCGAAAAGAAGCCGAAAAAGCTGCTCAGCTATTGGCAGAAAGTAATAATGCTTCTGTTCAAACCGAGAATGTTGCCACAGAAGAAGCTAAATAGAAAATTATTTATAACAAGGAAAAGAGGTAGATAAACCTCTTTTCCTATTTTGAAACACTCCTATACTTGATGCAAAAATGAAACACTATACTTTTTCCAAAAACGAACGCTTATGCTCAAAACGTCTCATCGAATACTTGTTTGAGAAAGGACAGCGTTTTGTGTCGTTTCCTTTTAGTGTGTATTGGTGTGTGGTCTCGTCTGATACGATACCATGCAATGCTCAAGTGCTTATAAATGTTTCGAAACGAAAGTTTAAAAGAGCTGTGGACAGAAATCGAACCAAACGTTTGATGAGGGAATGTTACAGACTGCATAAGCACGAATTGTATGATTTGTTGGAAGCAAAGAATTGTAAGATAGTGCTATCATTAAGCTATATTCAAGACAAGAAACGAAACTACGCTTCGATGGACGAAAAGTATTTGAATATGCTAGATCAGTTGTTATGTGCTATAAGTAACTCTGTGCAAAACGATAAATAATACACAAGCTATGATCAAGTGGATAGGCAAAATAGTATTGAAAATATTGATAGGTATGGTTCGCTTTTACCAGTGCTGTATATCGCCATATACACCGCCATCGTGCCGTTTTACTCCCACATGTTCGCAATATGCCATAGAAGCACTGCGTAAGTATGGTCCTTGGAAGGGATTGTGGCTTGCGATAAAACGTATTTTACGATGCAACCCTTGGGGTGGGAGTGGATACGACCCTGTGCCATAATCAATAGTTGTGAAACTTTTTATTGCTGAGTATGTCAATCTTTCTAGTTGAGATAATAAGTTTGTTGGGTGGTATTTTGAACTTTCCTATGGAATATATTATGACTAATTGAAAATCCTTTTGAAATCGAATTTTGTCATTTGGAATATTTTTTGTAACTTTGCAACTTCAAAATATAAAGAAAAAGTCATGGCTAAAGGACGTATTTTATATATAAATCAAGAAATTATACCGTATTCTCCCGAAACGGAAGTGTCCTATTATGGACGTTATTTACCTTCATACATACAAGATCATGGTCGTGAAATACGTACTTTCATGCCTCGTTTTAGTTATGTTAACGAACGACGAAACCAACTTCACGAAGTTATTCGTTTGTCGGGAATGAATTTGATAATAAACAACTGCGATCATCAACTTTTGATAAAGGTGGCTTCGATAGCTTCTGCCCGTATGCAGGTTTATTTTATAGACAATGATGAATACTTTACCAAACACGAAGGAGTTCGTGCTGAAGATGGTACGTTTTATCCCGACAACGATGAACGTATATTGTTTTATGGACGTGGTGCTTTGGAGGCTGTTCGCAAACTTTCGTGGCAACCTCATTTGATTCATTACGGCGGTTGGTTTGCTGCTATGGTTCCTTTCTATCTTCGTCGCTTGAACAAAGAAAATTCTTTTTTCTCGGGTACCAAGATGGTATTCTCGCTTTTTGGTGATGATTTTTCCGAAAAGTTCAATCCTTTGATGGAAAAGAAACTTAAAGCAGATGGGGCTACTGCTAAGGATTTAAGAATGTATGATGGTTATGATTATATGTCGATTATGAAAACTGCTATTACATACTCTCAAGGGATAGTGATAGCATCACCAAATGTTAATCCCGAATTGGTGGCATACGCCAAAGAAAACAAGCGACATGTTATAGATTATGCTCCAAAGGAAGAACAATTTCCGATTATTAACAAACTTTACGACACTTTGATAGGAAGTAACATCAATAACTAATACTTTTTGAATAGCTTTTGCGTTATTCTTTTTTTGAAGAAGAGACTATGCAAAAGCTATATTTTTTGATATTCTTCTTTGTGAAAAAATAGATAATTAACGTATTAAATATTTAAAGTATGAGATATTTGAAGGTATTGAGTGTATCGTTGTTGGCCGTATTGTCGGTGATGTATGTAGGTTGTGTTGACGACGAAACAGATATGGGTATGGGGTTGCAAGACCCTTCTTCGGTATTTGATGGTAAGGTATGCGATACCATAACTGCTACTGCAGTAACTGTATTGGACGATTCGTTGCTTACGTCTAACTATTCTTCGGGTGTTATTGGTTATTATTATGATGATGTTTTTGGTAGTGTAAAGGCTTCGATGTATACTCAAGCGGCTTTATCCACTCCTTCTACAGGGGTGTCGTTTGCTAATGCTACAATCGATTCGGTGGTTGTAAGTTTGGTATGCTCCGGCATTTATCCCAAGCCTCTCGATACTAATGGCGTTGCTAGTTTAAGATTTGAGGTTTACGAAGTAATTGAAGATATGTATTTGGATACTTCATATTATGCTACTGATAGTAAGGGATTTTCTACAACACCATACTTTGATAATGATGTGCTTTTTAAGTCGACAGACACTATAGTGAACATAAAGTTAGCCCCCTCGATACATTCAAAGTTCGAAAACAATGTGTTTACAAGTAATTCTGATTTTCTGGAAACATTGAAAGGCTTATTGATTAGAATGAACTACAACACAATGAACAACTATATGCTGTATGTAAATTATTGGGCAACTTCTACAGGAATGACAGTTTATTACACCGATGAATCCGGAGTAGCTACCAAGTATTCGTTTTTGTTCGACAAAACAGCTGCACACTTCAATGCTTATGAGCATAATTATTCCGGAACTCCTTTGAACGTATTTCAAACACAACGTAGCGATTCGATAAAGGGTACTCAAAAACTTTATTTGGAAGCTTTGGGCGGTACTTCTATCAAGTTCCGTTTTCCGTATCTTTCAAAGTGGGCTGCCGAACATTCCAATGCAGTTATACATCAAGCCGAATTATTTGTATATCTTCCTGATGAACCTATCAACAACAATCCTCCTGTATCGTTGATATTATATCGTTATGCAGCCGACGGGTCGCTAACCACTATTCCTGATATGTTGGATGGTGTGCTTTCGGAAGGTTTTGATGGTAGTTACAACTCGAAAGATCGTAGCTACCGTATGAGGGTTACACGCCAAATTCAACAAATAGTTTCCGGTACGGCTCCCGATTTGGGCATGCGTATGTATGTCAATTCGCGACGTTCTGTAGCAAATCGTTGTGTAGTTAGCGGTACTGATACCGATAAACCAATCAAATTGAAAATAATTTATACCGATACCGAATAAAATCTTATAACATAAAAAATAATACCATGAAACGAAATATTTTATTCTTGGCTGTGCTTTGTGTAGCATCATTGCAAGCATTTGCTCAAATAAAGTTTGAGAACTATTACGATAAGGGCAAAATGTATAAATCCATAGAAGGCGAAATGACTGCAGATAGTGTTCGTGTAGGAAAATGGACATGGTGGCACCCAAATGGAAAAGTGTTTCAGGAAGGTGAGTACGCCAATGGCGAAAAAGTAGGACAATGGATTGTATACTACGAAGATGAACAAGTGTGTGCCAAAGAAGATTACGAAAATGGTTATCATCGTAGTTGGCATAAAAATGGCGAACTAAAAAGCGAAATAGCCATAGTAGATGGCAAAAAGAATGGTGTGTACAAAGCATGGTACGAAAATGGCACATTGAAAGACGAGATGACTTTTGTGAATGGTAGCAAAGAAGGTGCTGTTCGAGAATGGTATGCCAACGGACAACTTAAGTTTGAAGGTGAGTATTCTAACGATGTATTGAACTGCTATGGTAGATGGTGGACAGAGAGTGGTAAGAAAGATATGGAAGGACAACTTGTAAACGATTTGCAAGAAGGTAAATGGATATTTTATTGGAGAACCAATGGCAATATAGGTATAGAAGGTACTTACAAAGCAGGTGTTGAGCAAGGCACTTGGACTTATTATTACGAAACCGGTGAAAAATGGCGTTCGGGATTGTATAGTGATGGCGAAAGAGAAGGCAAGTGGACTACATGGTACGAAAATGGCAAGAAATTACACGAAGGTAATTATGCTGCAGGCAAAGAGTATGGTGCTTGGAAATCGTGGTACGAAAATGGAAAACTAAATTATGCGGGTTCATTCAATAGTGGATTGAAGAATGGTGAATGGAAAGGTTTTTATCAAAATGGAACTCCTAAGTATGTGATAAACTATAAAGATGATGTACGTCATGGAAAAGAGTTGCGTTACTATGAGAATGGTAATATTGAATCGGAAGCTTTTTATCGCGATGGCATATATGATGGCGAATTGAAACGCTATAATCAAAATGGAAAGATAACCGAATCGGGAGCGTTTGTTAATGGCAAGAAAGATGGATTGTGGAGATATTATAACCAAATGGGTGTGTTATCTTATGAACAAGAGTTTGCAAATGATGTTCCTCATGGTAAGTTTGTAGAATATATAGGTAACGAACGTAAATCTACCGAAGGAAGCTATAAGAATGGCGAACGTGTGGGAACATGGAGCTATTGGGATAGATATGGCAACCTTACTCTTACTATGACTTTTAAAAATGGTCAAATGGTTTCTAAGCAAGTACACGAAGTAAAAAAAGCCGACAGACAACCCGGTACACCTAATCAAAACCGAAGCAATCAAAGGACAGGTAATAAATCTAAGGTAAATAATTCTAAACGATTTAGATAGTCTTTTGCTTATATTTTGCGATGATAGATTTGTTGAAAGAATATACTTTGCTATTGGCATCAAAATCGCCTCGAAGGCAACAGCTTATATCTAAGTTAGGTTTTGATGTAGAGGTAATTTCTATTGATGCTGATGAAGTTATTGATGGCGATGTATTGTCAAGCGATATACCGGCTCTATTGGCAAAACGAAAGTCGTTGGCATATCCTTTGACGATAGATAATAATCAAATACTTGTTACTGCAGACACATTGGTGGTACTAGATGGTAAGGTGTTGGGCAAGCCTTTGTCGAGGCAAGATGCATATTCTATTTTGTCTTCACTTTCAGGAAAACGACATCAGGTTCATACAGGTGTATGTTTGCGTACAGAGTGGGGGAGTAGGGTGTTTACCGAGTCAACAGATGTTTATTTTAAAAACATATCGGACGATGAGATAAACTACTACCTCGACAATTATGAGTATATGGATAAAGCCGGGTCGTATGGCATACAGGAATGGATAGGTATGGTAGCCGTAGAGCGTATAGAAGGCGACTTTTACAATGTAATGGGCTTGCCGGTGGCACGGATTTATAAGGAAATAGTAGACTTTATAAAGTATAAATAAAAACAATACCACGAAAATGATTTGTTGTTTCCGTGGTATTTTATTTTTGTGTCTATTCGTTATCAGCTTTATGTACTACATATTTTCTCCATTTTTGTAGCACTGTTTCCATATCTTGGGGTAATTCTGATTCAAAGTGTAATGTCTTTTTTGTAGTGGGATGTACAAAACCTAACACTTTGGCGTGTAATGCTTGACGAGGTAATAGGTCAAAACAATTATTTACAAACTGCTTGTATTTCGAAAATGTTGTGCCTTTTAGTATAATATCGCCACCGTATGTGTCGTCGTTGAATAAAGGGTGTCCTATATATCTCATATGGGCACGTATTTGATGAGTACGTCCGGTTTCCAATACACATTCTACAAGCGTTACATATCCAAAGCGTTCTACTACATTCCAATGAGTAACTGCATGTTTGCCTTGGTCGCCATCGGGGAATACTGTCATTATCTTGCGGTCTTTTGGCGAGCGACCCAAATTGCCGATAATAGTTCCTTGGTCTTCCGCAAAGTCGCCCCAAACCAACGCATTGTATTTGCGTTCTATGGTATGTTCAAAAAACTGTTTGGCAAGATATGTTTGTGCCATTTCGTTTTTTGCTATCAGTATTAAACCCGAAGTGTTTTTATCTATTCGGTGTACCAAATATGGTATTACCGGGCTACCATCGGAGTTGGTTTGTCCTTGAAAATGAAATGTAAGTGCGTTGAGTAGTGTGCCGGTATAGTTTCCATATCCGGGGTGTACAACCAAATTAGGTTGTTTGTTTACTACTATAACATCATCATCTTCGTATACAATATTCAATGGTATATCTTGGGGAATTATTTCTATTTCGCGTGGCGGTTCGGGTAGTAGCACACTTATCACATCACCGGGTTTTACTTTGTAACTAGGCTTTGTGGGTTTGTTGTTTACCAATATACAATCGGCTTTGGCGGCATTTTGTATTTTATTTCGTGATGCTCCTTCGATACGTGCCATCAAAAACTTATCTATGCGTAGTAGACTTTGTCCTTTGTCTACCACCACACGATAATTTTCGTACATCTCGCCTTCTTCGTGTCTCTCGTCAAGTTCTTGTAGTGTTTCGTCTATCATATTACTTACTTATAATGATTTTTGTAGTATGCCAATTTATATTTTTATCGTCGGCAATGCGAATAATATACGACCCTTGCGATAGGTGTTCAACACTCAATGTATCAGAATAATTATTTTGATAGATACATTTTCCATGCATGTCATATATATATATTCGTAATGCACTTAGGGTTATATTGCTGTTTTCTATATCTATATTTATTATATTCTTTGCCGGGTTGGGATATATCTTTGTGTTGATATTCCCGTTTAGGGTAGAATGGTTGTTGTCAGAAATATCCATAGTGGCTTTTATTCCAAAGTAGGGGCGTATCATCAAGGCACCCAGTAGTATGCTTTGATGCCATTCAAGTCCTGTTTTGTAGTATATAAATTGTCGTGCGTCGTTGTTGCGATCGAAACCAAGATTGATAAAGTTTTTAGAGTGTTGTTCAAAACCCACATATATGGTTCCATTTACTCTTACACTGCGTTCCAATATATATCTTTTGTATTGGTTTAGAGAGCCAAATTGAGGATATAGTGGTTGGGAACTTTTGTATATCACGTTTCCGGGTTCGCCATTGTTGTCGTTCCATATAGTTATATAAAATGGGATTTCGCTATTTTCGTTGTTCATGGATTGGTTAAAGAATATATCTATTGCTGTTATTGTATCCAAGGTGTTTAGGGTAAACTTATAGGCAATGGATATTCGATTGTTTGTTGATGTTACTCCATAACCGTTTTCGGGAGTGCCATCGTCGTAGGCATAGTAATTGTCGAAAATCTGATTGAATACTATTGTGTCGTTTTCGGGATGCAAATCGCCGGTGATACCATTCTTTATTATGTGTTTTATCACAAATTCGGCTGATGCATTAGAACCTACCGGAAATTGAAAATCGATGGGGGGAGTAGCATGTGCAGCTGCTGTTTGGTATGTTCCGGATGGTAGGAAAGGCGATATATTATCGTGCCCTCCACTATAGGTTTCCACAACACTACCATTTTTATTTTCTACAATATAGTTGTAGTTGCATTCCAAATCGTTGGAATATAAATTGGTTATAGTCAAATTACTATTTGTTAGCATATCGCTGTCGAGATATTGCCTGTATGGCATAGCTTGATAGTTTTTTAAAAAGGATTTGGCAGGCATCACAAAAGCCACGTCTCTTATCGTGGTATCGTTGGCATTTCTGCCACTATTCACATATATATAATCAATATTCCATTGGTCGGTATTTCCTGCTAAGCCGGGTTTGGCAGTGTTGTCGAGCGAACAATAGTTGCGAAAACGAAACTGAAAACGATTAGAAAAATATATCTCTTCTATCAATATATTCACATATTTAAAAAATAGTCCGGTTTTGGCATACAGTGTGTCAAGTTCAAAACCACCCGAAGCCCACACTATATTCCATTTGTCGTTGTTGGTGTCGTAAAACTCCAATATAATAGAGTCTTCTTCGGCAGGAGCATTGCCTATGCGTTCCCACATATATCCATATCCACCGCCCGGTTGAAAATAAAAACTTAGGTATACAGAGTCGGCTACTGTTATTGCTTTTTTGTATGGTGCAAATATCGAATCAAGGCGTATATATGCAGATGTAAGAGTATCGGCACCAAATTGTGATGTGGTGGCATAGTGGTGTAGATGTCCCGAATCGTTCAGTGCATCTAAGGTTGCAACACCAACAGTAAGTGGAAACACTCCATAGCTACTATTTACAAATGCATATCTATCTTTCCATAAAGTATTATTGGGATAACCCGAATAGTTTGAAAAGTCATCAAAGAAAGGTAGCTGAAGCACTGTGTCGGTCTTTGTTTGCATTGTACTTTTGGTTGTAGACAAATGCTCAATGGTAGGGTTGGTGTATAACCCCACTATGCTCTCTTGTGCAAACAATGCTCCGAAGCAAACCACAAATAATAATACTAAAATATTCTTTTTCATAATTGCATAGTACATTTTTACTTTAAAATAGTGCGGTTACCAACTGAAAAAGCTTTCACTTTCGTCTTCAAACACCTCTTCTTCTATAGCAGAGGTGTCCACTTTAAAGTCTTTGACTAATTTGTTGAAATCGGTGGTGTTTTCCGATTCGTACCATATTTCTATTTCGGCACCAAAATGCAAACGAGTGCGTCCGTTGTAATTAGGACTTTGTTTGGCTACTCTTACATATCGTGGGTCTACATCTTTAGGGTAATGTTCTTTGCCGACATTCAACGACGACGACAGAATTGTTTTGCGTGCATCTTTGGGCGTTTTGCCAAGCACGAATGGTGCCACCGTTTTAGCTTCTTCTTCAACATTGCCTTTGCCGATAGTGAGGTCGATATACGAACCTTTTTCCACTTTGGTGTTTTCCGAAATCAGTCGCCCTTCGTAGTATTGTTCCAAAACGGCATTTTTAAAGTCGCTTTCCACAAAAGTAAGTTTACCTCCTTCTAATCCTGCTCCTTCCAACTCTGATATAGCACGGCGTACTGTCATATCTACTATATCAGGCACATGTATCTTTTCGGGGCGATATGCCGATATTGTTAAATATATTTTTCGTCCTGCTTTCACTTTTTGGTGTGCTATGGGGTCTTGACTCAATATAATACCGCCATTGCTGTTGGGAACAAAAATAGAGTCGATAACAATAAAGTTCAATTGCGAGGCTTGTGGAAATGTGCTTAGCTCTTCGATATTCTTACCTACAATTTCGGGAACAGAAAACTCTTCGCCGTGGCGACCATACATCTTCAACAAAAAGTAAACACCTATAAATATGATAATGCTTACAATCAACATAAGCAACAAGTGCTTGATAAGCGGAAATTTGTAGAAAAACTCTTTTATATTCATTAGTCTTCGATATATTTACAATTACACTTCCAATAACAAGAAGTAGGCTTTTTTATTGTTTTGTGATGAAAAAAAATCAGCATTTCTGCCTTAATAATGAGAGATAATAAAACCAATAGTATTAGTTTTTTAGTATTGGAATATCAATAAGAGTAAAGTAGTATTTCATTTATTCGTTTCTTGATTTGTAAATAATATATACCAAAAGAACTAACCAGATCTTCGCTAACTCTTTTATTTAAACCAAATAGCTCGTTAGAAATAATATAAGGCAACTTTTAAAAATTCAGTCTTCCATGAAACATTATATGACGATAAAAGAACTTTTGCATTGTTGACTTCGTCGAAGTTACCAACGTTCGGAATAGTTAATGTGAGCAATACTCTTTCTCGCTTAATTGCAACATAACGTTTTTTTTATCGAAATCTTTTTAATGAAATTCCGCAAATTACTTGCAAAGCAATTTTAGAAATTGCCTTAATATAGTAAAAGAACAGTGCCTGTTTTGCTTGCACTTCGTCCTATTGCTCCTTTTATATGATAATAAATAATATAGGTGTAAACAGCTTGAGGACAATACTGCCCTTTATATTTTCCGTCCCAGGTTTCTGTATTGTTTTGTGAGTTGAAAACTAGCTCTCCGGCACGATTATATATGTATACATCATCTATAATCAGAGATTCACTATGTTTTATTTCAAATTTGTTATTGGTTGGAGATTTTGGCGTTATACAGTTTTCAACATACAAATCTGTTTCTGGAATTATATATAAAGATAAATGTAATGAACTATCACAGCCTGAGAGTGATGTATAATCCAAGGAGTAAAAGCCTTCGTTACATTCATAGAATCCAAATTTGTTGTAACAGCCACCTTCTACTATTGTATCATAAATTGTATCATTGTAGATTCTACCAACTTTAAGATTTAATGTTATGGAACTATCACATCCAAAAGTTGTTTGGAAATGTTTAGTTGTTATAGTTGTTTCTTCTTCATAGAAACCAAAATAGTCATAAACTTCTCCTTCACAAATAGTGGCAAAGATTGTATCATTATATGTTGGATGTACAGTTAAATTTAATCGTATTATGCTATCACATCCATCTATAGCTTGTAATGAGTCGATGTATATTCCTGTTTTAGATTCATTAAATCCGTTGTCATTATATGTGTCGCCGGCACATATCGAAGCATTTATAGTAGTGTCGTATGATGAATGAATTGATAATAAAGTTGTTAAAATCGTATCTAAATATTCTGTTTCATTATTCATTTTATATATCATACATAAAACATTGTATATACCTGGCTCATCATATTGATGTGTGATGGGAAATCCAGTGCCGGTTGTTTCATCTCCAAAATTCCATATCACATTGCTTGGAATATAATCTATGTTAAGGTCGAAAGTAAAATTAGTATCGTTGTTGTTGCAAATTTTAAATCCATTGGGATAATCTTCAGTGTTTAAACCATTTACTGTTAGTTGGATACTATTTGAAGAATCGGGTGGGTTAATTACTACTGAACAGATTGAATATGCATAACTTTCCCAATCTCTAAATCCATAGATGTGTGCAATAAAACCATTATCTTCGGTAGATGTTATGTTGTTAAGAGTGTATGTACCTTGAGCTATTGGTATTCTTGCGTATGAAAAATCGGGCAATGATGGAATTATATTGAAATTTGAAGATATACTATTCCCGTTTAATCTCATATTGGAAGCATTACTTGTTTTCGTAACAATATTTACAAAATGGTTTTGTGATACATTCGTAAATATAGTGCTAAATATCACATTTTTGATTTTTTGATCTATAGGGGGTATAACTACCATAGAAGGGTCTCCATTGATTCCACCATACCAGGCTCCAGTGATATACAAGAATACACTTGCAGGTTCGGATGTCTCAATATAAGCAACAGGATCATTACTTGTTATTTCGAACTCATAAGTTTGTCTAGCATTTAAGTTTGTTATTACTATGCCATCTTTTTTTATTTGACAACTGTCGTTTAATGATGTAATTCTTATCCTATCTTTCGATCTTGACATGGAGTTTGTAATTATAAATTTATTACCCCAATATGATGTAGGTATCATTTGTTCCATCATATGATCTCTACCTTCTATTTCAAAAGGTACTCTGTTTCCGGCATTACCTGCGAATACAGCAATTTTTTTATTGTCATTGGAAGAAATTGTAGAACCTGACAAATCAACATCTATTCCAGATAGAACTTGGTAGCATTGACCTGCATTCAATGTTGTTGAAAAGGGGGTGTTTGCATTGTTATTAATAGAGTTGCCTTTTAATTCAATATTGATAGTCGTATTATCTTCAGTGGCAATTACAGAGAAAGAAGAATGACCTTTATATGTTTGTATAACATAATTGGATCCTAAAAAGTGTGTAGGTAATACATTCGTTACATCAAGAGAAAAGTCTTCAAAATTATTAGCATATAACATTATTGAATCGGTTGTTGTTATATGTAATGCTTTATTTATTACACAATCTGAAGCATTGTAATCATAAGCTTGAGATATTGGAATAATTATAGTAGTAGCATTTCCAGAAGAAATACTAAACGAACTAGACCAGCCTGTTTGAGGATTAGTTACAACTCCTGTACAATTATTTTCTCCAATTGCAACAAGTGTTAAATTGTCAACATCTGCATAAAGATTTGGAAAAAATGTTACCCAAAAGTCTGTTCCTTTTGAGCTTTGTGAATTTAAATTGTTGTGCCAAAGTAGACAAATGAATAGATATATAATCGCTTTATAAATATTATTTTTTCTCATATGGTTCGCTATTTTTCTGCGTTGCAAATATACAAACATTTTTTGATACGGCAAAACTTTTTCTTCTTTTTTGCAAAAAAAATAAAATAACTTGCGTTTATCAAATTGAAATAGTTTGGTTTAAGATTATAAAAACCTTTTAGAAGATCTCCCTAATGGTTTAGAAAAAGTATTAGAGAGAAAATATAAACAACCCACACGGGACTTTTTTTGCCATTATCATGCTTTTTATTTTGGTTTTATTTTAACTCTGACCGCAAAACCTCTGCCACGGCACATCTCCACATCAGCATTCCAATAACATATAAACCTTAAACAACTTATCCTATATATGTTATAGGTGTAACATATATAGGATAGTGTGATAAGATGTATTAGATAATTTACTGATTAATTATTAGTTACGCACAACCCTGCGAACTGCCACTCCTTCTGCCGTGGTTATACGCATGGTATAATAACCTTTGCTTAGTTTGGATAGGTCTATTATATGTGAGTTTTCGTATACTGCCGCGGTTCTACCTACTGCATCTAATACTTCTACCTTTTTAATATCCGTGCGGTTGAAGGTGATAGTAGCACTTGAGGGGTTGGGGTAGAATGTAAGATTATTCAAAGCATCTGCACTTTCGATACCTACAACATTCCTTTCAAATCGTGCTATAAGTACACTATCACACACAAGCACTATATGTCTCATTCTGTTGGTATCACCATCACTCCATTCTTTAAAGTGGTATCCATCGCGAGGAACAGCTCCTATATTGGTTCCGGTTTGCTCTTCGAATTCACCGCCTCCTATTGTAAGTCCTTTGCTTTCATCTTCAGAACTTACTGTTAATGTATATCTCATTTTTGGTGCAAAGTTGGCTACAAATGTACTATCGTTCACTACCACTATTGATCTTGGATTATCCATATTGCCATCATTCCAACCAATAAATTTATATCCTGAAAACGGAGTTGCCGATATATTTATTCTTGTTTCGTAATCAAATATACCGCCACCCGACACTGTCCCCATACTATCATTTGCAGATATCGCTGTTACAGTGTAATTATTTAATGCAAAATTGGCTATAAAATTAGTATCTCCCGTTAAAGTAATAGTACGTGGATTATTGGTATCGCCATCGTTCCAGCTTACAAAGTGATATCCATCGTATGGATATGCTTGTATTACAGTGCTTGCACATGTGTTAGACAAAATTGATGCCATACCCATGGCACTGTCATTAACGGCTACACCAAAAGAAAATACTTGACTTTCTTGTAAATTACTAAATCGAGACCCCCAAGCAGAACTTGAATAGTTGCTTAAACTACCGCAAGGAATATATACGGGTACAGTAGAACTTACACTATAGAAAGAATTGCTACTAATAGTAGGTGGTGTTACCGATTTTACATCAATACGAGCTATCGAAGTGCAACCGTAAAATGCGTATCCTCCAATAGTATCAACCGGACCCATAACGACAGAAGTTAAACCGGTACAATAAAAAAAAGCACTGTATCCAATAGAAGTAACAGAATTGCCTATTGTAAGAGTTCTCAAAGAATCTAATTCACATGCAAAATATCCCGGAATGCGTTGCACACTATCGCCTATCGTTATTGTAGAAATAGGACAACCATTAAATGGATTATAACCATAAACAAAACCACTGCAATTAATGGCATTAAAGTTTAGAGTAGTTAAACCGGTACACTCTTTAAAAGCCCAGTCACCAATAGTAGTAACCGAATTAGGAATAGTAACAGAGGTTAAACCGGTACAACTTTTAAAAACGCCCTCACAAATAGTAGTAACAGAAGCAGGAATAGTAACCGAAGTTAAACCGGTACAAGTTTTAAAAGCATACTTTCCAATAGTAGTAACCGAATTAGGAATAATAACCGAAGTTAAACCGGTACACACATAAAAAGCATAATCTCCAATAGTAGTAACCGAATTAGGAATAATAACCGAAGTTAAACCGGTGCAATTATCAAAAGTACCGTAATAGCCAACAACTTTTAATTCTGTTACATTATAAGTAGTGTCATTGTAGGACACTGTGTCGGGTATAACAACATTGCCGGAAATATAATTATTGTAAGTAGTACCAGATCCGGGTCTTACAACACCTACATTTGTAGTACCACTGATTATTTCATAATACAGTGTGTGTCCACTTGGGCTTACTGCACTGAAATCGTATGCCCATGCTTGAGATATACCTGATATAAATATGGCTGCTACCATAATAAGGCGTTTTGCTTTGCTTGTTGTTTTGTTGAATAATATTTGTTTCATGTATTGTTCATATTTAATTGTTACTCAATTTATAAATGCATCTAATTGTTATTTGTATAGTCTGAATACGATTTACAAAGGTACATAATTTTTTGTTAGTTACAAAATATTTAATCTTAAATTGTAGGGGCGTATGCGATACATATATGCAAAGATAAAAAAGCACGAAGCAATCTTCGTGCTTTTTTATCTTTGTTAGTTACGTATTACTTTGCGTATCGCCACACCTCTGTCAGTAGTTACACGCAATGTATAGTATCCTTTGCTCAGTTTGGATAAATCTATTATATAACTGTCGTTGTATAGTGCCACCATTCTACCCACTGCATCCATTACCTCTACTTTGCGAATATCCGTAGTATTGAAAGTAATAGTTCCGTTGGTTGGGTTGGGATATAAACGAAGCTGATCTAACTCGTTGGCGGTTTCTATTCCTATTTCTTCTATTGTCAAAATAAGTGTTACAACGCTGTCGCAACCGTCGGATGTTTCGCCATAATAGTAGTATATTCCGCTTTCGATGTATGTGGTATCATTCCAAACATATTCATTTACGGCAGTGTCTACCACTATGTCGTATACCGAATGGTTTATGGTAAGGTTTAATGTTATTATGCTGTCGCAACCACTAAGTGCAGTATAAGTTTGTGTAGGACTATCGGTGCTTTCGGTGTAAGTGATACCATCTATCCAAGTGTAGCTGTCGCAAGCCACAACGGTGTCGGTTATATGATAGCTGTTTATGGTAAGGTTTAGCGTTATTATGCTGTCGCAACCATTGGTAGCAGTATAAGTGTATGTAGGAGTATTGGTAGTTTCATAATATGTAACACCATCTATCCAAGTAAGGCTG
Source organism: Bacteroidales bacterium (assembly GCA_017522255.1). GTDB lineage: Bacteria > Bacteroidota > Bacteroidia > Bacteroidales > P3 > HGM05376. The sequence goes on from JAFWZP010000073.1 coordinate 33,351, forward strand.
TCGCACACTTCGTAGGTGTCTATTGTATTGGAGCTATGTTTTATGGTAAGGTTTAGTGTAACTATACTATCACAATCACCTGAGTTGGTAAGTCTATAGGTAGGTTGGTTGGTGCTTTCGGTGTAAGTAATACTATCAATCCATATAAGGCTGTCGCAGGCTTCAATAATATCTGTAGCCGTAGTATGCTGGTTTACGGTAAGATGAAGCGTTACTATGCTGTCGCAACCGGTAGAGGATATAAGTCTTCTAGTATATATTCCCGTTCTATTGGCGTAAAAATTATTTTCGGTGTATTTTTCTCCTTGACATATAGTATCGTAAATATTTATATTGTTATTGTCATCCAAATCAAATATAGCAGTATAAGAAGTATCCCTACGTAGCGATATGATTCGTGGATTATCGGTGTTTCCATCGTTCCATGATTGGAATTGATAGCAATCGTTTGCTATTGCAGTTATTCTAACGGTGTCGGTACAGTTGCCTTCAATTTCTACATAACCCCAATCTTCATTGTTGACGTTTGCTGCGACGTGGAAAATTGAGCTATCTGTTTTCTGAATCGTATCAAAGTAGCTATTCCAAGCGGATGAAGAATATCCATTGATATTACATCTAACTTTCAATACAGCTGTGTCTGAAATATGTTCAAAGCATTCACTATTAATCATAGGGGGTGTTTGTGCTAATGAAACAACCTCTTGCAAATTTATACAATTTAGGAATGCCCAAGCTCCTATAGATGTAACATTTTCCGGAATTATAATTGAAGACAAACTTGTACAATTTTCGAAAGCATTGTTGTGAATAGAAGTAACTGTATTTGGAATATATATCGAATCCAAACTGCTACAATCCAAAAACAAACACCAGTTTATGAATGTGCAACCAGCGGGTAAACTAACAAATGTTAGATTTCTACAACTTTCAAACACATTGAATCCCATATTAGTAACGTTGTCAGGAATATCAATGGACAACAAGCCACTATTCGCAAATGCACCATATTCAATAGTAGTAAGGCTGTCAGGAAGGGTTATTGATGTTAAACTAATACAACTCCAAAATGCAGCTCTTTTGATTCTTCTAACACCATTGGGAATATTAATTGAACTTAAATTATGGCAATTATAAAATGCTCCTATTCCGATTGATACAACATTATCGGGAATGATAATTGATGTAAGATTAGTGCAATCAGAAAACATACCGGTGGGTATACTAGTAATACTTTCAGGCAATACAACGGATGTTAGACTACTGCAATTTTGGAAAACACTAGAGCCAATACTGTTAACACTATCATTAAAAGTAACGGATTGTAAATTACTACAATTACTAAATGCATTACTTTCAAGAGATGTTATACTGCCTAAAATAACAAGTGAGGTAAGACTATCGCAACATGAAAATGCTCCAGACCCAATTGTTTTAATAGAATTAGGAAGAGTAAGAGACGTTAAACCTGTAGAATAGAACGTACGAAAAAGAATATTTGTAAGAGTATTTGGAATGTTTATTGATGTCAAATTTCTACAATATTCGAATGCACTATTTCCAATATAAGTGAGGCTATCGGGAAGAGTAACTGAGTATAAATTTTTACAATGATAGAATGCGTTGTCACCAATTATAGTTACGGTATTGGGAATAGTTACATATCTCAAACTATCGGATAGGTAAAAAGCAGACTCACCAATCTCCCTAACAGTATAACTTGTACATTGGTTTGTTACTACACTAGGAATAGCAAGTACAGAATCTGAATCTGAATAATTATAAATCTTAACTGCATTCGAATCAATTACTACATAGCTTATATTGCCTACAGTAAATGTTGTTTGTGCCCAAAGCACGTTGGAACATAACGCTGCGCATAATAGTGTTATTATCTTTTTCATCTTGTTTAATGTTATTTTTATTGTTTTACAACCCTGCGAACTGCCACTCCTTCTGCCGTGGTTATACGCATGGTATAATGACCTTTGCTTAGTTTGGATAGGTCTATTATATGTGAGTTTTCGTATACTGCCGCGGTTCTACCTACTGCATCTAATATTTCTATCTTTTTAATATCCGTGCGGTTGAAGGTGATAGTAGCACTTGTGGGGTTGGGGTAGAATGTAAGATTGCTTAACGCATCTGCATTCTCGATACCTATATTCCTTTCAAATCGGGCAATAAATGTACTATCGCATACTACTGTGATGTATCGTATTTTGTTGGTGTCTCCGTCATTCCATTCTTTAAAGTGGTATCCGCTACGTGCCGATGCAGCTATGCATATTTCTGTTTCTTCTTCGAATGTTCCACTTCCCGACACTACTCCCATACTTTGATCTTCCGAACTTACTGTTATGGTATATATCATTTTAGGTGCAAAGGTGGCGATGAATGTGCTGTCGCTATTTACTATTACACTTCGTGGATTGTCCATGTTACCATCAGTCCAACCTGTAAATTTGTATCCGGCATGAGGATTTGCCAATATTGTTATTTCATCTCCGTTATCGAAAGTTCCACTCCCCGAAACTGTACCCATAGTATCGTTGGCAGACAATACTGCAATGCTATATTGTATAACAAATATGGCATAGAACGAAGTGTCGCTACTAAGTTCCACTGTGCGAGGATTATCAATATTGCCATCATTCCAACTTACAAATCGACATCCTTCTATCGGTATTGCTTCAAACTCTATGTTGGTACAACTATTTTCGACAAATCGAACTGTTCCCAACGTAGTATCGCTACTACTTATTGACATGTCGAATGTGATGTTTGAATCAATCAGTGTAGAATTGTTCATCGGATTTCCTATCCAAGTATTGCGATATGCATTTATTGTTCCGCAAGGTATGTATATTGTGTTATTATCATACAAAGAATAGTTTCCTCCCATAAATGTTGGAGGTGTTTGTTGTTTAAAAGTGGTTGTGTGTATGCTATCCGAATAATAAAATGCAGCTTGTTCGATATAGTTTACCGACCTACCTAAAGTAACATTCTTAAGATGAAAGCATTCATAAAATGCCCATCGGTCGATGTATTTCACCGAATTGGAAATTACAATATTTTCGATACTTGTTCGTTCAAAGGCACTGTGTCCAATAGTGTCTATAGTGTTACTGAAAACTATGTTTTTAAGAGACACGGTTTTAGAAAAGAGGAGATTTGGTATTTTGGTTACACTGTCACCAAAAACAACTGTAGTTAGGTTAGGACAATTATTACCCAACTGTATTCCGTTTGCTTTTTTGCAATTGTAGTATATCGTTTCGAGGTTATCGCAATAAGCAAATGGACTCTTTCCAATTGTTTCTATATTATGAGGCAAATAGAATGATGTTATGGAATTACAATATTGAAAAGCATTATCTTTAATGCATCGTAATTTAGTGGGAAACGATATACTTTCCAAGTTTGAGCAACCATTGAAAGCCGATTTACCTATAATTTCTAAACTGTCAGGCAGAGTAATTTGTCTCAAACCTGTGAAATTGTAAAACGCTTTATCCGGTATTTCTTTCAAAGCCACCGGCAGTTCCAAATATGTATCAGTAGTGCAGTTGCTAAAAGCTGCCTCGGCAAATAGTATTACACTATCGTGTATTAAAGAATATAACGGAAGCTGAGGTAAGCCTTCTAAAAGGTATTTGTAATTGTTTGCATATACTATTTCTCCTGTAATATTGGCATAATCATTAGTATATCCGGTATTGTGGAATGCATTTTGACCTATGTATTTTATAGAGTCCCCAAATTCTATATGTTCCAACGAAGTGCAGTTGGCAAATGCTTCTTTCGATATTGAGTTGGCACTTATTAAAGCAATAGAGTCGAGAGATGTACAGTTCTTAAATGCTGACGTTTCAATATAGTTTATGTTAGACAAAGATCCAATATTTCTTAAATTATTGCAACCTGTAAATGCACCTTCCCTGATAGATGTTACAGATGACGGAATATTTATATTTCTCAAACTATCGCATTCTGCAAATGTACGTATACCTATTGTTGTTATGTTTAGTGGTAAAGATACATATTCCAATGATTTACAGTTGGAAAACATGACATCTCCCATGAGTTCCAGTGAATCGGGCATTATTACACTTACAATATTACTAAATTGGAATACTCCATTATTTACATATCTTACACTATTTGGTATTGTAACATGAACCAATCTTCGAGTATTATTAAAAAGTTGCTGATTAATCTCAACCACGCTATAAACGGAATCATTATACACTACGGTAGAGGGAATGAATAAAGAATCGAGTGTAGGAGATTCATTATATCCGGATATTTTTACCTCTTTCGGATTTGTAGATGTAATGCTAAAATGCAATACACTTCCGCTACTTGTTGTATCGGTAAAAGTTTGTGCCCAAAGCACGTTGGCACATAATGCTGTGCATAATAGTGTTATTATCTTTTTCATCTTGTTTAATGTTATTTTTATTGTTTTACAATCCTGCGAACTGCCACTCCTTCTGCCGTGGTTATACGCATGGTATAATAACCTTTGCTTAGTTTGGATAGGTCTATTATATGTGAGTTTTCGTATACTGCCGCGGTTCTACCTACTGCATCTAATACTTCTATCTTTTTAATATCCGTGCGGTTGAAGGTGATAGTAGCACTTGTGGGGTTGGGGTAGAATGTAAGATTGCTTAACGCATTTGCACTCTCGATACCTACTTCTTGTATGGTAAGCATAAGGGTTATTACGCTGTCGCAACCGTCGGATGTTTCGCCATAATAGTAGTATATTCCGCTTTCGGTGTATGTGGTATCATTCCAAACATATTCATTTACGGCAGTATCTACCACTATGTCGTATACCGAATGGTTTATGGTAAGGTTTAATGTTATTATGCTGTCGCAACCACTAAGTGCAGTATAAGTTTGTGTAGGACTATCAGTGCTTTCGGTGTAAGTGATACCATCTATCCAAGTGTAGCTGTCGCAAGCCACAACGGTGTCGGTTATATGATAGCTGTTTATGGTAAGGTTTAGCGTTATTATGCTGTCGCAACCATTGGCAGCAGTATAAATATATGTAGGAGTATCAGTACTTTCGTAATAAGTGATACCATCTATCCAAGTAAGGCTGTCGCACACTTCGTAGGTGTCTATTGTATTGGAGCTATGTTTTATGGTAAGGTGTAAGGTTACCACACTATCGCAACCTGCTGCATTGGTCAGTGTATAAATTGCACTATCGGTGCTTTCGGTGTAAGTGATACCATCTATCCAAGTAATGCTGTCGCAGGCTTCGATAGTATCTGTTCCACTGCTTGGTTGGCTTAAGGTAAGTATTAGCATCACAATGCTGTCGCTATTATTGGCAGCTTGCAATGTATCAAAATAAGTACCGGCTCCGGTGGCTATAAATCCATAGTCGTTATATGTTTCGCCGGCACATATATTATCGTATATGGTAGTATCCACACTATCACACATGCCCACAATATTAGTAAAAAATGTTCCCCAGGTAGGTGAATTTACATAATTGCTTAAACGAGAGCAAGGTACTTTTAGTACTACACTGTCGGGTATATTACTAAAAGAATCATCAACAATAGAATAAGGATTGTTGAACAAAAGAATGTAGTGAGCTAAAACTATTACTTCTCTCAAATTGGAGCAATAGCCAAAAAGATATGCACCGACATCAATAACTAAATCGGAATTAGGTAATCCCTCAAAAGTTACAGACGTTAAATTTGAACAATTATAGAATGCTTTTTGGCCAATAGAAGTAACCGATTGGGGTATATATATGGAAGTTAAACCTGTATTTTCAAAAGCAGACTCTCCCAAAGTAGTAACTTTATCAGGGATAGTAATAGAAGTCAAACTCTGACAATTATTAAAGGCTGAAGTACCAATAGTTCTAACCGAATCGGGGATATTTGTAGTAGTCAGATTGTTACATCCATTAAATGTGTAATCACTTATTGCTCTGACTTTACTTGGTATAGTTATCGAAGTTATTCCACTACAACCACTAAAAGCAGAACTTCCTATCGAAGTAACCGAATCGGGTATAGTTATCGAAGTTAACCCACTGCAACCACTAAAAGTAGAATTTCCTATCGAAGTAACCGAATTAGGTATGGTTATAGATGTTAAGCCACTACAACCACTAAAAGCAGAATTTCCTATCGAAGTAACCGAATTAGGTATGGTTATAGATGTTAAGCCACTACAACCACTAAAAGCAGAATTGCCTATCGAAGTAACCGAATCTGGTATAGTTATGGAAGTTAACCCACTGCAACCACTAAAAGTAGAATTTCCTATCGAAGTAATCGAATCTGGTATAGTTATGGAAATTACCCCACTGCAACCACTGAAAGTAGAATTTCCTATCGAAGTAACCGAATTAGGTATGGTTATAGATGTTAAGCCACTACAACCTTCAAAGGCTTTATCTCCAATAGTATCAACTGAATTTGGAATAATTACAGATGTTAATTTACTACAATTTATAAAAGCACTAGCACCGATAGTTCTAACCGAATTGGGAATAATTACGGAAGTTATATTGGTATCTTGAGAAAAGGCTCCCACAATAGAGGTTACACCATTAGGAATAACCACATTGGTATCGAGTCCTTCATATCCGATAAGTGTAGTTTTTGTACTATCGCTATATATAAATCCCTCCTCTACAAAACCATTCATTCTCTGTGCACCCCATGGGCTGCCGGTGGCTGAGCCATAGTAAATAATATGTTTTACGTTTTGAAAAGCATTACTACCTATCGAAGTAACCGAATCGGGAATTCTAACAGTAGCTAAGCTTGTGCAATTGTTAAAAGTTAGTCTGCCGATGGAAATGAGAGTGTTAGGAAGTGTTATGGAATCCAAACGATTACAAAGATAAAAAGCTCTTTGGTCTATAGTGATAAGAGAATCGGAATTAATTATAGTTTCTAAATTGGTACAATATTCAAACGCAGAGCTGCCTATAAAAGTAACCGAATTGGGTATAGTAATAGAGTTTAAGGTATTACAATATTTAAACAAAGAAGTATTTATAGAGTCGAGCGAGTTGGAGATTGTAGCAGAAGTTAAACCGGTACAATTTTCAAACGCAGAGCTACCTATCGAAGTAACCGAATTAGGTATAGTTACGGACGTTAAACCGGTACATTTTTTAAACGCAGAACTACCTATTGAATTAAGCGAATCCGATAAGGTGATGGACGTTAAACTTGTACAATTTTGAAACGCAGAGCTGCCGATAGAGGTAACCGAATTGGGTATAATAACAGATGTTATATTAGTATTCTGAGTAAAGGCTCCAATAATAGAAGTAGGACCATTAGGAATAACCACATTGGTATCAAGCCCTTCATACCAAATAAGTGTGGCTTTTGTACTATCACTATATATAAATTCATTTTCAACAAATCTATTCATATTCAATGCTCCCCATGGGCTGCCGGTGGCTGAGCCATGGTAAATAATATGTTTTACGTTTTGAAAAGCATTACTACCTATCGAAGTAACCGAATCGGGTATAGTAACAGTAGACAAAGATGTACAATGACTAAAAGATGAACGACCTATCGAAGTAACTGAATTTGGTATAGTAATAGAAGATAACGATTTGCAATTACTAAAAACACCATTATTTATAGTAGTGACTGAATTGGGAATAGTTACAGTGGTTAAATTTATGCAGCCATGGAAAGCATAATCACCGATAGTAGTAACCGAATTGGGAATAGTAACATTAGATAAAGATTCACACTTATAAAAAGCAAAATTGCCTATAGTAGTAACCGAATTGGGTATAGTTATTGATGCTAATTCGGTACATTCTGAAAAAACATTTTTGCCAATAGAAGTAAGTGAGTCAGATAAAATTATAGATGTTAAACCACTACCATAAAAAGTATATTCACCTATAGAAGTAACTGAATTGGGAATAATTATAGATGTTAAATTACTACAACCAGAAAAAGCATGATCATCAATAGTAGTAACCGAATTAGGGATAATTATAGATGTTAAATTACTGCAACTATGGAAAGTATTATTACCGATAGTAGTAACCGAATTAGGGATAATTACGGAAGTGATATTGGTATTTTTATAAAAGACTCTTTCAATAGTGATTACACCATTAGGAATAACCACATTTGTATTGTCTCCCATATATCCGATAAGTGTGGTTTTTGTACTATCATTATATATAAATTCATTTTCAACAAATCCATTCATATTCCATGCTCCCCATGGGCTACCGGAGGCTGTGCCATGGTAAATAATATGTTTTACGTCTCTAAAAGCCCAAAAGCCTATAGTGGTAACCGAATTGGGTATAGTAACAGTAGATAACGATGTACAACCATGAAAAGCAGATTCATCTATAGTGGTAACAGAATTAGATATCACAAGGGACCTTAAACTGCTACAACCAGAAAAAGCATAATCATCAATAGTAGTAACCGAATTAGGTATTACAATAGAATCTAAATTAGTACACCAATAAAACGAAAACTCTCCAATATAAGTTATGGAATTAGGTAAAGTTACAGAATTTAATCTATTGTTATAGAGAAAAGCGTAACTTTCAATGGAAGTAACATTGTATGTTACACTATTGTTATCTGTTACCGTAGGTGGTATAACTAGCGAGGTGGCAGAAGCGGAGCACCCCGATACTTTAACCGAATTAGAATTAATGGTAGTGTAAATCAAATTGCCTACAGTAAATGTTGTTTGTGCCCAAAGCACGTTGGCACATAATGCTGCACATAATAGTGTTATTATCTTTTTCATCTTATTTAATGTTACTTTTAATTTATGAATTAATATTTATAGTATAGTAATAATCAGTAATATATATCATATATATGCATGATTATTAAGCTACAAAGGTATACATATTTTTGGAATAGTGCAAGGTTTTTATGAGTTTTTTTAGCAATATCTCTTGCAACCATGGCAAAAACATTCCACCACCACCAAGTCTCCAATATCACTCCCTTAGCCCAAAGCAACGGCAAACAGCCAACGGCACCCCAAAAGACATGTCCTACAAACTGCCTATGAACGTTCCAAAAACTGTTTATAGACGTTTCTAAAATATATTTTGCCCGTTTCAAAAAGTATTTTCAAGCCTTGAAAGTATATTTTCAAAGCATGAAAGTATATTTTCAAGGCTTGAAAATATACTTTCATGTCGTGAAAATAGTTTTATAAGCATATCTGCGAAGTTTTATAGATATGCCAAGAAAGTTTTATAGACGTATCTATGAAGTTTATCGATATCTCTGTTGTAACAATGGGACGTGGGTTTTGGAATGAGGTGTAGTGATATAACAAAAGAGGCGACGAAACTCAGTGTATAGTTTCGTCGCCTCGTGCAAAGGGCTATGCCTTGAATTGCTTTTATATATTACCGGCATTTTCGAATTGATGTTGCTCTTCTTCGAGCGACCAAATGCAGTAGTCGGCTTGTCGCAATATGTAATGAAACAATTCCATCTTTTGATTCAAATCGCTCATATTAGAGACTTCGTTCATCAACTTGTCTATCTTTTCTTTCATTTCTACGTCCATGGTATCAGTTTTTGTTGGTTTATATTACTACGTTGATAATCTTTTTTGGTACAAATATTACCTTTTTGGGTGCCTTTCCATCGAGCCATTTTTGTGCATCGGCATTGTTTATTATTATTTCTTGCACTTGGTCGGCTTTCAAATCTAATGGCAGTTCGAGCATAAAACGTGTTTTTCCGTTGAACGATACGGGGTAGTTAAACGAGTTTTCTACCAACACACTTTCGTCGCAAATGGGGAATGAGGCATTGTTTATGCTGTCGTTGTTGCCCAACAGGTGCCAAAGTTCTTCGGCTATGTGTGGTGCAAATGGCGATATAAGTACTGCCAACGGATTCAATATTTCGCGTTTGTTGCATTTAAGATTGCCTAATTCGTTTACGCATATCATAAATGTACTTACGGCGGTGTTGAACGAGAAGCGTTCTATGTCGTCGGTAATCTTTTTGATGGTTTGGTGTAGTTGTTTTAGTTCCGGCTTGGTGGCTGGTTCGTTCGATACATCAAACTCGTTGTTTTCGTTGTGGTATAGTCGCCATAGTTTGCGTATAAAGCGGAACACACCTTCTATGCCGTTGGTGTCCCAAGGTTTGGCTTGTTCGATAGGACCGAGGAACATTTCGTATAAACGAAGGGTGTCGGCTCCGTATTTTTCTACCAAATCGTCGGGGTTTTGAACGTTGTACATCGATTTAGACATCTTTTCTACTTCCCATCCGCATACGTATTTGCCGTCTTCCAACACAAATTCGGCATTGGCAAACTCGGGTCGCCATTGGCGGAACTTGTCTATATCCAACACATCGTTGTCCACTATGTTTATGTCGACGTGTATAGGCATTGTAAATTTGTCTCTGCCTTCGATGTTTTTAGACACAAAAAGGTTGTTCTTTTCTTTGTCGTAGCCCGATATATCGTGATATTCTGCCATCTTGTCGAAGTTGTTTACACGATATACGAAGTTTGAGCGGCCTTGTATCATGCCTTGGTTTATCAGTTTTTGGAATGGCTCTTCTTTTACGCTTAGTCCTATGTCGAATAGGAATTTGTTCCAAAAGCGGCTGTATATAAGGTGTCCGCTTGCGTGTTCGGCACCGCCTACATATAGGTCTACATTTTGCCAATAAGCCACCACTTCTTTGTCGAAGTATGCTTTGTCGTTGGTAGGATCCATATAGCGTAGATAGTATCCACTCGAGCCTGCAAAGCCGGGCATGGTGCTTAGTTCCAATGGGAATATGGTGGTGTTGTTTATCTTGTTGGTGTCTACCACTTGTTTTGTTTCGGTGTCCCAAGCCCAAGCGGTGGCGTGTCCCAGTGGTGGTTCGCCGTTTTCGGTGGGCAGGAATTTATCTATGTTGGGTAGTTGCAGTGGCAACGATTGTTCATCGATAGGGTAGGGCATACCATCTTTGTAGTAGATAGGGAATGGTTCGCCCCAATAGCGTTGGCGGCTGAATATGGCATCACGCAAGCGATAGTTTATCTTTCTGTCGCCTATGCCTTTTTCGTCGAGCCAATTAATCACTGCTTTTATAGCTTCTTTTACTTCCATGCCATCTATAAAGCCCGAGTTGATGCATGTTCCGGCTTTGCTGTCTTTGCTTTCGGTCCATGATGTTGGGTCTTCGGGTTGTTCGCCATGGGGCAATACCACTTGGCGTATAGGCAGATTGAAGTGACGGGCAAAGGCAAAGTCGCGGCTGTCGTGTGCCGGCACCGCCATTATGGCTCCTGTGCCGTAGCCTGCCAACACATAGTCCGATACCCAAATGGGTATGCGTTCGTTGGTCAAAGGATTGATGGCGTAGGCTCCTGTAAACACTCCTGTTACTTTCTTTACTTCGGTTTGGCGTTCGCGTTCCGAACGGTTTTTGGCCCAGTTGAGGTATTCTTCCACTTCGTGGCGTTGCTCGGCAGTGGTGATGTTTAGTATCATTTCGTGTTCGGGACATAGCACCATAAATGTTACTCCGAATATAGTGTCGGGGCGGGTGGTGAATATCTCAAACTTTTCGTTGCCACCTTCTAAAGCAAAGTACACCGAAGCACCTTCGCTGCGTCCTATCCAGTTGCGTTGTATTTCTTTAAGGCTGTCGCTCCATTCCACTTGTTCCAATCCGTCGAGTAGGCGTTGCGAGTAGGCTGTTATTCTCAACGACCACTGACGCATCAGCTTGCGTTCCACAGGGTAGCCACCTCTTACCGACAATCCTCCCACTACTTCGTCGTTGGCAAGCACTGTTCCCAATTGTGGACACCAGTTCACGGGAATATCTGCCAAGTAGGCCAAGCGGTAGTTCATAAGCACTTGTTGTTTTTCCTTTTCGCTGTAGCTGTTCCATTCTTCGGCACTGAACGATAGCTCTTCGCTACATGCCACATCTAGTCCTTGGCTGCCTTGTTTGGCAAATGCTTGTTCAAGTTCTGCTATGGGGCGTGCTTGGTTGGCTTGGTTGCAGTAGTAGCTGTTAAATAGTTGTATAAATGTCCATTGTGTCCATTTGTAATATTTGGGGTCGCAGGTGCGTATCTCTCTGTTCCAGTCGTAGCAGAAGCCTATCTTGTCCAATTGTTCGCGGTAGCGTGCAATGTTTTTCTCGGTAGTTATTGCAGGATGTTGACCTGTTTGTATGGCATATTGTTCTGCCGGAAGTCCGTATGCATCATATCCCATAGGGTGCAATACGTTGAATCCTTTTAGGCGTTTGTATCGTGCAAATATATCGCTGGCAATGTAGCCGAGTGGGTGCCCCACATGAAGTCCCGCTCCCGATGGGTAGGGAAACATATCCAAGATATAAAATTTGGGCTTATCGCTGTTGTTGGAAGTTTTGTATGTGTCGTTTTTTCTCCAATAGTTTTGCCATTTAGGCTCTATCTCAATAAAATTATAATCCATATATCGTTGTATTTATTTGCGTTTGAGTGTGTGTATATCTGTCTATTTATGGTTGATATTCGTTTGTTTACCAACAAAAATAGAGTAGATAACATCGTGCAAAATTACAACAAAAAAATGATATGTGAAAGCACTTTGCAGCTATTTTTTGTTTTTTCTGCAAAAAGTCGTTGCTTATTGGCTGTCTTGTAAATATAAAGGTAATGTAAAACAATGATTTATCTACGGCTATTAAGAGAAAGAAGTCTCGAACGATTTCGAGACTTCTTTACTTATGTTTATAGGAATATGATGTTTATTTATTCATCTTCTTCCAAATCCAAGTCTTCTTCGGGCATAAGTCCTTCTTGCATTTCTTCCATTATCACTTGAAACTCTTCCATTGTGGTTCTTTGGCAGTCGGCCGGTACTTCTACATCTTCTTTAGCAGGTTTGTCGAAAGATATTTCTTTTGCAATAAGATGTATGGTCATACCATTAGACTCTACGTCGAACTCTAAAGGCAAGTAATACATAGCACTTTGTATGGGGAAGTTTAGATAATAGTCCTTCGAAACCCAAAATTCGATAGAATCAGTAATGATGACTTTTGAGGCTTTATATCCCAATATCTTTTTGGTTTCTTTGCTATATTCTACCTTTGTCGATAAGTTATCGTCGATGGGTGTGGGAATGCAAAACGAACCAAGACCAAGCATAGTAAGGTCGATGCCTACTATCATTTCGTTTTTGTTGTCTTTGTCGTAATACATTTTCGAAGTACCCATTACGCTGAATATTGATTTGCCGTCACGCGATTTGATGTACACATTGCGCATACTTTCGGGTAGCATAGCCATAGCTTCTTCCATACCTTCCATACCTTCGATGGATATACTGTATGTTATAGTGCCTTCAAATACTTTGGCAGCTTTGTCCTTCTTTTTTTGTCCCATGCTTGGGATAGTGATTAGAAGGCTCATTAATAATATTCCTAAGACTCTCATTGCTATTTGTGTTTTTATGATACAATTTGTTTGATGTGTATTTCAACAGACTACTACATATCTAACAATTCCATGCCTTCTTGGATTGCTTGTATAATACCTTTTAACTCTTCTTCAGGCAATTCGGCATATCCTGCAGGCAATAAGAACTCTGCATCTTTAAGTCTTTCTTTCTTTATTTCAGTAGCTTTGTATGTTACAGAAGAGCCATCTTCCGAAGTAATCACAAATTCAAGGGGAAGACCTTTTAATCCCATAAGTAATATAAGATCGTATTCAGGTCCTATTTCGTCGGTATACCATACTTCAAAACCTTTGTCTTCGCCTTCGTCGTTGAATAAGTGGTAGCGTGCTTTTTTAGCTTTTTGTCCGGCTATTTCTTTGGTTTCGCCATCTATGTATTCAAAATAGAAACCTTCGGTGCATGGTATTGTAAGGCTGTCGATGTCTTTTTGTTCCAATTCTTGTTTGATAAGAATTTTACCGTCGCCTTCGTATGGAGAATCCCATACATCGTTAGTTTTTAGGAAGCTGATATATTGACTGAAGTCTTGAGGTGTGTAAAGTTTGCGACCTTTTACAAGCACTTGCGATGCCTCTGTTTTAAACATAGCATTGTTTTCGTATACTTTTAATGTCAATTCTTGTGTCTTTCCGGCAGCTTCGATACTGTATTTTACTGTGCCGATAAATTTGTTTTGTGCCAATACTGTGGTAGTAAAAGCAAATGCAAAGATGGCAAATGCCACTAATTTAATTCTGTTTTTCATATAGCAAACTAATTTTATTTGTATTAATATTATGTGTTTATTTTATTTCTTGTTCTTTATTCTGTTACGCCTGTTTCGGCACATTGTATTACTTCCTTAGTTTCTTTGTTCGAAATAAATCCTACTATATGGCAATTTTCGGCCACATATTCGGTTGGCAAGGTGTAGTTTAGTTCTATATATCTGCAAGTGCCTGTTTTGCCATCGGCATCTACATCTATACCCCAAAGGTCGGTTACGGTATTGCGGAATACGTGCTTGAATTCATAATTATCGAGTGTTTCCGAACCAGACTTTTGCTTGCCAATTATTCCATCTTCCATAACAAGAATGGTAAACGTTAGAGATTCGGCAATGTCTTCCAAAAACTCGATGTTTGATTTAATTGTAAGTTGTCGACTTTGGGGGTCGTATTCTGTGTCTATATCCATGGCTAATTTTGCAGTAGCACTGTCGGATAGTGCAGCGTTGATGCCACTTTCCATTTCGGCATGGCCCAATATACCACCACTGCGATTAATCATTGCTGTGGGATAATTGCTTACTCCAAAAAAGTCATGCCAAGCATTTCCTACTTCTGTGCGTAAGTCTTGATTGCCTTCGATTGGACTCGAAAACATTCCTGCATGTATGCTTATTGCAATCATTTTATCGCCGGTTGTAGACTGTATTTGAGATATTATTTCATCGGCATCCGGGCAATTGGTACATCTGTTGCCCGTATATTTTTCTACAAGCAATCGTTGTGTGTGGTCGGCTACCGGTTGTCCATCATACCACTCTCCGGTGCTACCCGAAAAGATAAGATAATCATCACTTTCTATTTTGTCGCAACTTGCAAAAGCTACTGTCAGTGCTAATGCTATGGCGCTTATATTAAATAATCTCTTCATCTTGTTATCTCTTTATCTTGTTATTAAAAACTACTTGTTAGCGACACCATCAATCCGTTGCTTGCAGGCACTTCGCGACATACACCGCCTATGCACAACAAGCCTCTGCGTTGTTTGCCGTAGCCTATTTGTAAGCGTGTGGTATTGTGTGTGTAGCCTACCGATACATTGTAGTAGTGTTCTTTGCTGCCATTGTAATTGTATTGGTCTGAAACCGAAAGGAAGAATGCCGAAGTGAAGTTCCATTCCACCAAAGCCATCAGCCAATCGCCACTGCGTTTGTCGTCGTCGAAATATTCGATATTACTCTTAAGCCATTGCAATTCGCCACGTAGCACATTCTTCGAGTT
Source organism: Bacteroidales bacterium (assembly GCA_017522255.1). Taxonomy (GTDB): domain Bacteria; phylum Bacteroidota; class Bacteroidia; order Bacteroidales; family P3; genus HGM05376. Next base: position 48,843 of record JAFWZP010000073.1, read on the forward strand.
CATCTTGTATGTGTAGTCGGCTACCACTACATTGTTGTAGTGTATGTCTCCGTGTTCGTTTTCCATAATGGGGTTGAATGCTATGTATGCGTATGTAAGGGCAAGTTTCGATTTCTTTGATAGTTTCTTGCTTACTTCTACGTTAAAGTCTTGATAGTATAGTTCGTCGCCCACTTTAAAGAAGTCTGATGTATATCCGTCAGTACCTTTTTGATCTATGGTGGTGTATCCTTCAAGTGGTTGTTTGTCTATCGACATTATTTGCGAGTAGTTCATTTTAAGAGTAGTTCCGTATTTGCCGCCAAGCCATGTGCCTTTCTTTATGGAATAGGTAACATCGGCTTGTATGCCCATTTCGCCGTTTACTTGTGTGATGGCAGGATAAAGAGCCATAAGAGCGTATGTATGTTGTTTGCTCATGGCAGGGATATAGTTGATGTAAAGCATTTCGCCTGTAGAAGTGCGTTCCGATTTAAATCCCATATTGTCGATGCGTTTGGCTTGAAGGTTGATACCTAAGCCTTTTTGAGAATACGATGCCGACACAAACAATGCGTTACCATTTTTATAGATATAGTTGTTTAGGGCGTTAGGGTCTTGGCTTTTGATGGCATATTCGGCTTGCAAACCCCAGTTGCCATGTGCCAAATCCATTCTGAAAGCACCTGCTCCTACGTTTAGAGGGAGGTTTAGTTTGTAGCCTTCTACAGACGATAATATTGTTTGGTCTTCTTCGTATTTGCTCACAAAGCCCGCGCCAAGGGTGATACGTGTCTTGCTTTCTTCAAAATTCTTTATCAAGGAGTTTAACGAAAATTCGCCATCAATACCTCTTACAAGTCCTTTTCCGTAGTCCCAATAGTAGCGTTGTTTGCCCACCATCGATTTTATTATTATACCATCAACAGGGCGAAACTTAACGTTTACCCCCATCATGGCGTTGTCTAAGCCAAGATTGCGGTCTTCGTAAGAGCGGAATATAAGTCCGCTACCATATTGGTCGTAGAAGTTGCCCGCCGTTATTTCGAACATATCGTTTTGGTAGCTCATAAATTTATTGGCAATACCGGCACCCTTATATTGCGAGTTGAAACCCAAAATAGGGTCGAGGTACGATTCGAAACGTATGCCTGCCGAAAAGCCACCATTAGTATAGAGCAAATTTGCAAATACATTTGATAGCATTTTTTGAGGCACATCTTCGGCACCTATTGCCGAGTCTTGGCGCGAGAACTGTGCATCAATCTGGAAGTTTCCGGTTACTTGTCCTCCACCAAGCGTTTGAGCACTGAGTTGTATTGCAAGCATAACAGCACTCAACGTTAAAAGTAGTTTCTTCATAGTCTTTCAGATTATTTGCTTTCCGAGATGTCTTCTCCGTTCATTACTTTTCTTACAAGTTCTATAAGCTCTTCTTCGCTACCTTCTACAAACGATGTATGTTGCCATACCACTTCGCCTTTGCCGTTTATTATAAAGGTATGAGGAACATTCACCACGTTCATGGCGCGTTTTAGGTCTTGGTTTTGGTCAATGTATACTTCGTAATCCCAACCACTGCCATTAACCAATGGTTTTACACGCGACGCACCTCTGGCATCGTCGATACTTACGGCTATTATTTTTACGCCTGTTTCTTCTTGCCAATCTTCATACACTTCTTTTATTGTGTTGAGTTCTCTCAAACATGGTTTGCACCATGTAGCCCAAAAACTTAAGATGTAGGGCTTGCCATCATTATTAAATGTAGATGTTTGTACTGTTTTTCCATCTAATGTCTTTACCGATACGTTTTCGGGTAAAGTGGGAAAACTTTTTGTTTCTTGTGCAAACATTCCTATCGAAAGGAATAGTGCGAAAACACTTACTAATAACTTCTTCATCGTTTAAGGTGTTAAATTTGTTAGTATTCTGTTTATTATTTTTCCCTTGTTGCTATGTCTCTAATCAAAAGCACAAGGGCTTGTTTACAATTGTTGTTTGGCAGGCAGTCGAGTAGTTCGTATGCTCTATTGATATGATAATCGATAGCTTTTTTGCATTGCTCTATTCCTCCCAACTCTGTTATCAAATCTATTACATCGTCTACTTCGTGTTGTGTTATAGTTTCTTTGTGGTATATGTTTTCTACCAATTCTTGTTGACTGCCGTTGGCGTTTCGGAGTCCGTATATCAAAGGCAGTGTTATTTTTTGTTCTCTTATGTCGTTGCCGTATGCTTTGCCGGTATCGAGGCTTTTGGAGTAGTCGAGTATGTCATCTTGTATTTGAAAAGCTATGCCTAAACATCGGCCAAGCTCATACATTTTTTGTTTCTCACTCTCTTCGGCTTTGCCTACTATTGCACCTATTTGGCAACAAGCCGAAAACAATACTGCTGTCTTTTTTCGTATTACTTCGTAGTATTTTTCTTCGGTAAGGTCGTATTCGAGAGCGTTTTCTTGTTGCAAAAGTTCGCCTTCGCCCATTTCTTGTGCCACACTACTTATGGTTTTCAGTATTTCGTTGTCGTTGATGTCTACTAATATGTTTAGAGCTTTGGCATAAAGGTAGTCGCCGGCAAGCACTGCCAATTTGTTGCCCCAAATGCTGTTTAGCGTTTGTTTGCCTCTTCGTAGGAGCGATTCGTCTACCACATCATCGTGAATAAGGGTGGTGATGTGTAGCGTTTCTATGGCCAATGCAGCACGCACTGCCTTGTCCGATACCTTGTCGAAAGCTCCGGCTATAAGTAATAATAGTATTGGGCGCAGTTGCTTTCCTCGTGTTTGTCCCACGTGTGTCAGCATATCGTCCAAGAGTTTTATGCCACTGTCCGATAATCCATCATACAAGCGGTTAAACTCTGCTATCGAGTCTTTTATTGGTTTCGTTATTTCTTCTCTTAGAGCCATACGATAAAAAGTAACTTAATATTTTTATTCGCCCCGGCTTGTACCATCAAAACAATGTGTACATATTCTATCTTTAGGCAATCCTATTGCTTTTTCGATAGTACCCAATGTGTTGAACTTTAAAGAATCCACCCCCAAGTGCTTACGTAATACTTCCACCATATTGGCATATTCTTTTGACGTTTCGTCCATATAGCGGTCCAGGTTTTTGGCACTATCGCCTTCCAGTTCTTTTATAACACGGCGGGTGATGAGCTCCATTTCGTTTTTCGATGCCGTAAAGTTCAGGTAGTTGCAACCGCATAACAATGGAGGACAACTTATTCTTACATGTACCTCTTTTGCTCCGTATTCGTAAAGCATCTTTACATTGTCTTTAAGTTGAGTACCTCTCACTATCGAGTCGTCGCAGAATACAGCACGTTTGCCCGAAAGCACTGCTCTGTTTGGCAATAGCTTCATTTTTGCCACATGTTCGCGTTCTTCTTGGTTTATGGGCATAAAGCTTCTCGACCATGTGGGTGTGTATTTTGCCACTCCGCGTTGGTAGGGTATACCTTTGCCTGCTGCATATCCCAACGCCATGCCTATTCCAGAATCGGGTATGGCCGAAACAAAGTCGGCTTCAACGTCGTCAATCAACCCCATTTCGTATCCTCCTTTGTAGCGTACTTCTTCGGAGTTTATTCCTTCGTAGTCGACGCATGGAAAACCATAGTATATCCACAAGAAAGAGCATATCTGCATCGTGTCGTTGGGGGCAAGCAGTTGTGTGATTCCAAGTGGGGTTATCTTTATTATTTCGCCCGGACCTACAAAGCGTTCGGTAACGTAGTCTAAGTTTATGTAGCTGTGGCTTTCCATTGCCACTGCATAGCCATCGTCGTTTTTTCCTACCACAATAGGGGTGCGACCATAAAAGTCTCGTGCAGCTATTATGCCATCTTCGGTAAGTACAAGCATAGAGCAAGAGCCTTTTATTCGTTTAAACACATTCTTTATGCCGTCTACAAAGTCGGTGCCTTGTGTTATCATTAGTGCCACCAACTCGGTTGGATTGGTGGTGCCGGAGCTGAGTTCGGTAAATTGTTGGTTCTTTTCCAAACATTCTTTTTCTAACTCTGCTATATTGTTTATTCTACCTACGGTAACTATGGCAAAACGCCCCAAGTGGGAGTTTACAACTATGGGTTGTGAATCGGTGTCGCTTATAACGCCTAAACCATATTTGCCTTTAAATTTGCCGAGTTCGTCGTTGAACTTAGTTCTGAAGTACGTGTTTTGAATATTGTGTATGGAACGATGAAAAATACCTTCATCGATTGTTACCATACCACCTCTTTTTGTGCCTAAATGTGAGTGATAGTCTGTGCCATAAAATAAATCGGTTGAACACGAACGCTTGGAAACTATACCAAAAAAACCTCCCATAGTATTGTTATTTAAAGTATTATAATTATTATTGCTATGTATTTTATTTTGCAAATATACAAATTTATTGTCAAAATAAAAAGTGTTGTCCTATAAAAAATGAAAAGAGGGAGTATTTTTGCTCCCTCTTTCGATATTTAATCATCATCTCAAAACTTCTATAACGCCATTACGCTGTATGTTTCCCAAGTATCCTTTTCCTACAAATCGATAGAAGTATGTGCCTGCCGGGATATTTTCGGCACCCGGATCCCAAAAGTCTTCTTCGCTCGAAATGTTTTCTTTATAGTATACTCGTTTGCCCCAGCGGTCGAATATCGAAAGTTCGTTTGTAGGATAACCTAAGCCATCTACAAGGTTTTTGATTGCAAACACATCGTTTATTCCGTCGCCGTTGGCTGTGATAACATTCGGGAACTGCAAGAAGTCGTTTACCAATACTAATCTGCTATCTGTGGTGTCGGCACATACTATGTAGTTGCCGCTTGGTGCCAAGTTTTTGGTCATGGCCACTAATTCCACTTTATATTCGCCGGCTATACTTTGGTCGTCGAAAGCTCGGAATGTATACAATGGTTCGTATTCTTTCAACGTAGTTACCGAGTGTGTCAAATCTTTGTCGTATTGTATCTTCCAATAGTAGATATTATCCGAGTTGTGTGGCATGGTCAGGTTGTTGAACTGCACTTCGGGGTGTAGCACCGTTGGCGTTTCGGGGTTCCATGTGAACTTGGCTTTTGGACTTGGATATACCGACACAAAGTTTTTGTATTGTATGGAGTCGATACAGCCGTTGTGTGATATTGCATAGTATTTAAAGTCATACAATCCTGCGTAGTACAAGTGCGATGGATTTTCTTCTTCCGATATATGGCCGTCGCCAAACTCCCATCTGTGCTTGTCGGCTCCTATGGTTCTGTTTTTTATCTTTATATCCAAAGGTTCGCAACCTTCTATAAATGGCAAACCGCTTATATCAAAGTTTGGTATTGGCTTAGGAGCCACATCTACCACTCTGTCATCACGTGCAGGGCAACGTACTCCTTCCATAGTATTTGTTACTTCCACTTCGTAGTTAGTGGCTACACCACCGGTTTTTAATGTCCATATCTTTTGTGTTGTTTCGTATGTTGGCGACCATGTGTAGCTGTAGTTGTTTTGTGCAGCTTTGCCATCGTCGGCATCAAGTTGGAACGATTCGTCGTCGCACAAAGCGGTATCAGGTCCCAAATTTGGTTTTGGTGTCCATATAGTGGTAATACCGGTGCATGTATCCCATTGGCAGCCAAATGAATCAATGATAGAGACATTCAATAAGAAGAAACCTGATGTGTCCGGAGTGGTAACTTTACCGGTCGAAGACGAAGTCGTTTCGACATTTACGCCCGGAGTTCTGCCTGACCATAAAATGGTGTCTACCCCCACATTATATGTCCAATCCGAAGTGTTGATGTTACATAATTCCATCGACCAGCTGAATACCCAGCCATTATCGGCTCCCCATGTGTCGCATACTTCGATACTCCATTCTCCGTTTAGCGAACATCCTACAAGGCCGTTAAAGTCTTGCGAAGGTTTGTAGAAACCTAATTTTGCTGTTCTGTGGCTCGAGTCGGTGGTGTTGAACGATACCTGACCGGGAGCAGCATCTGTTTCCAAATATCCGTTAGGAAGTGTGGATCCGAAATCGTACGATACCGGCACTTGTGTGCTATTGTCTACCACGTATATAGCATCAGTCAAAGAAGCATTTAAGTTGCCATTAACATCGCGGTAGCCATAGTCGGTATTGTTAGACCAACAATAAGTCCAACCCACACCGGGAATATTGTATAACGAGTCGCAGTATCCGCTGGAACCACTACCATCGTATGTGCCGTGATTATTTCCACCGTATGGCAAACCAAAGAATTTGCCACTACCACCACCACCGGGGTTGCGTATTTCGCCTGTTACATTGTCTACTTGTTGAGTTTCTTTATATTTCAATACAGCAGAGTTTTTTTCCGGACATTTAATAGCCAACTTTAAGTCGCCCATAAATTCGTGTTCCATATTTACGCATATCGAGCAGATGTCGTTTGCCGATTGTATTCTTCGTCCTGCCGGGAACTCGGTGAAACGTACAGGGGCTTCGTAGCATTGTACATCGCAGTTAGGACCGTCGGGTACGAAAGTTCTGGAGTTATTTTCTGCCGCAGCTTCTTTTACAAATTGTATGGGCTCGGTAATAATGGTAGCATCATTACCGGCACCTACTTTGATAGTTGCGTATGATGTATTACAGATTGTAGGAAGATTGAATATCGTTTTGATAGGATTTTTAGCTATACGCACACGTGCCGAAACCGATTTTGGATTTGTACATCCATTGCTATCGGTAGCTGTTACAAATAAGTCATATCCTTGCACGGCTTGATAATAGTGATTAGCTCGGTCTTCGCCCATTCTTTCGGTTACGCTACCATCACCGTATGTCCATTTATATTGACACAATTCAACATCTTGGTGGTAATACAAATCGTTTTCGGGGAACGATGTTTTGATAGGTATCGATATTCTATCACCGAAGCATATATCAAATGCGTGAAACCACAATGTGTCAAAGCCCAATACCACATCAGTGTTAATGCTGTCAAATATTGTGTCTAAGTCGTAACTATAAGTTACTTTTTTGGGAATTTCTTCATCGCCAACTACTCTGTAAAATATTGTATCCCATTCTAATTCTATTGCTTGGCAAGGTTTTCCACACACTACGTTTATAGAAAATCCTTTACCCACGTTGCCGTTGTTGTCTGATTTAAAACGTAGTGTTATACTATTACCGGTTGCATATATTTGTTGAAATAAAATCGAAGTGTCGTTGTTGGCTTTGCATATAAGCGGATCACTGGTACTTGTTCCGTCATATATATATAATGTGTCGCCCGGTTCTACATCAAACTCGTCTATAGCCAAGGTCAAACGATTTGGGTCGTAGCATGATGTATCTACGAATGTAACTGTGTAGTTTTCGTTGTCGGCATAATAGTTACCATTTGCATCGGAGTCTGTAAGACGTATACCTTCGCCGGGTAAATTAATTGTTTGTCCATTCAGTTCCGAAATTTTCTTTACTACTTGGTTTTGTGCGAATGCACTGCCTATTGCTACCAAAACCAGCATTGCAACAAAAGTAAAAAACCTTTTCATCGTAATTATCTCCTATATTTGTTTTTATTTTTTGTTTTCGTTATTTTCGTTATATGCATCGTTGGTTAATTGGTCTACCAAGTTGTAGATTTCCACCACCGGACGCAAAACCAAGTATCTGTATTCTTTATCTACTATTTCGAAGTATATTTCTTTTCCCCAGTGGCGGTGTTGGAAATTGTAGAAACTATAAGCATATACGCTAAAGGTGTCTAAATTTATTTCCATATTGGCAGCCAACGGCATATTGGTTTCGTTGCTCACCACGTCCGAAATGTTGTATACTATCGCACTATCGGGCAAAACATTGGTTTTGTAAAATGCTGATTGTGCGTAATAGCAGTAGTGATCCAATTTTGCTTGCGGAAGCGTATTGTAAACTTCCTGCGAAAAGTTTGGCGACACCAACTTGTAACAATCTTGTGCTTTAACCGTAAATGCTATGCAAAAAAGCATACATACGCACAATAACTTCGACTTATTCATAACTTTGACGTTTTAGTTTATTATTCTTTATTTGCTCATAAGACTATTTTTTCGCCCTCAAGGGTGGTTAAACGTGTGTTAAATATTCCCGATAATATATTAAATAGTGTTTATCGTGTCGTTTTCGTTTCTCCACACCTAAACATAGCTCTACCCAAAAATCAATCAACAAAATTGTTTGTCAATTGATTATGACAGAAATAGAGCCACTTCGGACTATAAATAATCATCTGCAAAGATAGATTTTTTTTACGACTATACAAAGTATTTTTTTATTTTTTTCGTGTTTTTTTTGAACGATAGGTCTATTGACCGAGAAAGACTTGTTCTATGACCTTGTTATTTAGACGTTTGGCTGAATGGTGAATGAAGAAGTTTTTTTTCGATAAAAGCAATGTATTTGATGCTTCTATTGTAACTATTGCAACAATGTGGGCGATGGTGCTAATTATTGTTCCTAAATTTTATGTGCTTGGTTAGAGTATTTGTATTTAACTCAATAGTAAAATTAAGCTATATTAACGTGATGCGATTTAACTCAGAAAATCGTATATTTATTGCCGGAATATTTATTTTTGGAAAATATCGCACTCTCGCGAAGTTTAAATCATAAATATTTGATTATTAATGCTGATTTGTTTTTGGAAAAAATGACTATGTCGCGATTTTGTTTGCAATATACCGCCAAAATGTTCACAAGGGGGTCTTCCGATGCTTTATGGTAGGGTGTCAATAAATGCATCGGGAGGAAAATTTGACAACATCGAGATGTTTTTTCCGTTCCATCGGGAGGAAAAATTCACTTCGTCGGGAGGAAAAATCGAAGTTGATTTAACACTTTGGATTTTTCTTTAACATTTAAATGCTCGTTTCTTATCTTGTAATCACTCTGTTGCCTTAAAGAAGAACTCTTCTATTTTACAGAAACGTGGAATTTTTAGAAGTTGCCTTTTATATAGAAGTTGCCTTTTATAAACAAAACCTACAAAATACTTTTATATATCCCAAAAAAAGCGTATTTTTGCACTTTTGAATTAAGTAGAGATAAAATAATAAGATAACAGAATATCATGGGATTACAATGTGGCATAGTGGGGCTTCCCAATGTTGGAAAGTCCACCTTATTTAATTGTTTGAGCAATGCAAAAGCCCAAGCGGCTAATTTTCCGTTTTGTACTATAGAACCCAATGTGGGAGTGATAACCGTTCCTGATGAGCGATTGAACAAGTTGGCAGAGATAGAAAAACCTCAAAGTGTGGTGCCTGCCACTGTCGAAATAGTGGATATAGCCGGTTTGGTGCGTGGTGCCAGCAAGGGCGAAGGTCTTGGTAATAAGTTTCTTTCCAATATTCGCGAAACGGATGCCATTATACATGTGCTTCGTTGTTTCGAAGACGATAATATCACTCATGTAGACGGTAGTGTAAACCCGGTTCGCGACAAGGAAACCATAGATACCGAATTGCAGATAAAGGATTTGGAAACTATAGAAAACCGTTTTGCCAAAGAAGAGAAAAAAGCCAAAACAGGTGGCGACCAAAAAGCCAAAAAACTTGTTGAGGTAATGGCTTTGTATAAGGAGGCTTTGTTGCAAGGCAAGTCGGCTCGTACCGTTCAGCTCGACGATAGTCAGCAGGAAGCTGCCAAAGACCTTATGTTGCTTACTGCCAAACCAATACTTTATGTTTGTAATGTCGACGAAACAGCTGTGGTGAATGGCAATAAATACGTTGATGCGGTACGCGAAGCCATAAAAGACGAGAATGCCGAACTGCTTGTGATAGGTGCCGGAATAGAAGCCGATATAGCCGAATTGGAAACATTTGAAGAAAAACAAATGTTTTTGGAAGATTTGGGTTTGGAAGAGTCGGGCGTAAACCGCTTGATAAAAGCTGCTTACAAACTCCTCGATTTGCAAACATTCCTCACTGCCGGTCCTAAAGAAGTGAGAGCATGGACTTTCCGTAAGGGTATGAAAGCACCTCAAACAGCGGGCGTTATACATAGCGACTTTGAAAAAGGATTTATACGTGCCGAAGTGATAAAATACGACGACTACGTAACCTTAGGCTCCGAAGCCAAATGCAAAGAAATGGGCAAGATGAGTGTGGAAGGTAAGGAATATGTGGTGCAAGATGGTGATATTATGCACTTCCGTTTCAATGTGTAGAATTTATTTTGTAGTGCGACACTATGGACTTTAAATTGGTAGCAGACTTTGAGCCTATGGGCGATCAACCCGCAGCCATCAAGCAACTTGTCGACGGCATCAATGCAGGTCAGCAAGGACAGGTGCTATTGGGTGTTACGGGGTCGGGAAAGACTTTTACTATTGCCAATGTGATAGCCCAAGTGAAAAAGCCGGCATTGATACTGAGCCACAACAAAACGTTGGCGGCACAGCTATACGGCGAGTTTAAGCAGTTTTTTCCGAACAACGCCGTAGAGTATTTTGTGTCGTACTACGATTATTATCAGCCCGAAGCCTTTATTCCACAAACCAACACATACATCGAAAAGGATTTGGCAATAAACAACGAGCTGGAAAAACTTCGCATACGGGCAAGCTCGGCACTATTGTCGGGGCGAAAAGATGTGATAGTGGTAAGCTCGGTATCATGCATATATGGTATAGGAAATCCCGAAGAGTTTAAGAATGGGACTATATATCTGAAAGTGGGTCAGCAGTTGGGACGCGATAGGTTTTTGCTTAGTTTGGTGGACTCGCTATATGCCCGAAACGAGATTGATTTTACCAACGGACGCTTTAGGGTAAAGGGCGATACGGTTGATGTATTTCCCTCATACGCCGACTTTTGCTACAGAATATCGTTTTGGGACGACGAGATAGACAGCCTCGAATCGTTCGACCCCACAACGGGGCATCGTATCGAAACAATGACAGAGATGGTTATTTATCCGGCAAGCAACTTCCTTACTTCAAAAGAGCAAATCAACGATACTTTGTTTCAGATAGAAAACGATATGTTTGAGCGTCGCGATCAGTTTATACTCGAAGGACGAATGCTGGAAGCCAAACGCTTGGAAGAGAGGGTAAACTACGACCTTGAGATGATACGTGAAGTGGGCTACTGTAGTGGTATCGAAAACTATTCGAGATATTTTGACGGACGCAAAGAGGGGTCGCGACCTTTCTGTTTGTTGGATTATTTTCCGGATGATTTTCTTATTGTCATCGACGAAAGCCATGTTACCATACCTCAGATAAGAGCCATGTACAGTGGCGACAGACAGCGTAAAACCACTTTGGTGGAGTATGGTTTCAGGTTGCCGTCGGCTTTGGACAACCGTCCGCTCACTTTCGACGAATTTTACGACCTCAGTCCTCAAACCATCTATGTAAGTGCCACTCCTGCCAAATACGAATTGGCCGAAAGCGAAGGCGTTATAGCCGAACAGGTGATACGTCCCACAGGATTGCTCGACCCCGTGGTGCTGGTGCGTCCTGCTATGAACCAAGTCGACGACCTCCTCGACGAGATTGAAGACACGGTGGCAAAAGGTGAGCGTGTGTTGGTAACCACTATTACAAAACGAATGGCCGAAGAGCTTACTCGCTATCTTGGAAACTTGGGCATAAGAGCCAAATATATACACTCCGATGTGGAAACGTTGGAACGTATAGAAATCATGCGCGATCTTAGGCTTGGTGTGTTTGATGTGTTGGTGGGTGTAAACCTATTGCGTGAAGGCTTGGACTTGCCCGAAGTAAGTCTGGTGGCTATACTTGATGCCGATAAGGAAGGTTTTTTGCGTTCGGAAAGTGCTTTGATACAGACGATAGGACGTGCAGCCCGTAATGTGAATAGCAGGGCTATATTGTATGGCGACAAAATAACCGGCTCGATGCAACGTGCCATCGACGAAACCAACCGACATCGTGAAAAGCAGATACGATACAACCAAGAACACAATATGACACCCCGTCAGATAGTGAAATCGACGGAAGCGATATTGGGTCAAACAGCGGTGATAGATATGGCAGCGGAAGTAGGTGCCGAATACAAAGTGCCTAAAAAGCAAGAAACCAAAGCCGGTAATGCTGATAATGAGGCAAGCGAACCGGTGCTTACATACAAAAACAAGGAAGAGATGAAGAAGGCTTTAAGCACTGCCAAACGCAATATGCAGAAGGCGGCTAAAGAACTTGACTTTGTGAATGCTGCAAAGTATCGCGATGAGATAAAAAAACTTCAGGACATATTGGGTATATCGTAAAGATGTATGAGCGAAAGTCTTTGGAGTCAACTAACAAAAACGTGTTGAAAATTAGAATGTATAATCCCTTATAAAAGGAGAAAAATAGCGTAATTTTGGAGAAACAATACTTCTCTGCGAAGATTAACAAAGATGTTGTGATTGTTGAAATTAGCAATGTTTGCCGGGTTACTTGTCGGTAGAAAATATGTATTATATTGAGTAATGGTAAAACAATATGGCTCTTTATTTGTTCATCAAAGAAGATATTGTGGATAAATAGTTGTGCTTTTCGCCTTGCGAAGAGTATGACATAAAATAAATAAAAACCAAAATAAATGGAAGCAAAACTTAGTTCAAACGTAAAAAAGGTAATAGTTAATAGTAGAGACGAAGCCCTCCGATTGAGTAGCGATAGTGTGGGAATAGAACACATCTTTTTGGGAATGCTAAGGGAAAAAGATTGTTCTGCCGTTCAACTTTTGAATGGTATGAATGTTGATTTGCCGGCTATGAAAATAAAGATAGAGGATACTGTACGTAATACCGATTCGTCGGTGCAATATCGTCAGGACAGCGATATACCCATGCTACGCCAAACCGAGAAAGTGATTAAAATATCTTTTTTGGAGAGTGCAAAGTACAAGAGCAGCGAAATACGAACTGTTCATCTTTTGCTTGCCATATTGGTTGAAAACGAGAATGTGGTAAGTCGATATTTGGAACGACAAGGTGTTACATACAACAAGTTGTGCTCGATATATAAAAAAGAATATAAGACCGATAACGATACGCCATCATCTGTTGACGAATACGACAAAACACAAAACAATATAGGCGACGACGATGATACCATGTCGTATAATGGCACTGCTAACGACTACAATTCGAAAAACGATTACAGGTCGTCCGATTCGAGCAACAAAACTCCGGCATTGGAAAACTTTGGTCGCGACCTTACACGTGCTGCCGAAGAAAACCGATTGGACCCCATAGTGGGACGCGAAAAAGAGTTGGAGCGTATAGCACAGGTGCTTAGTCGCAGAAAGAAAAACAACCCCTTGCTTATAGGCGAGCCGGGTGTGGGCAAGTCGGCAATAGCCGAAGGATTGGCCATAAGGATAGTGGAAGGCAAGGTGCCTCGCACTCTTTACAACAAGCGTATCATCACTCTCGATTTGGCTTCGTTGGTGGCAGGTACCAAATATCGCGGTCAGTTCGAAGAAAGAATGAAAGCAATAATCAACGAGTTGGAGAGAAATCCGGATATTATTGTCTTCATCGATGAGATACATACTATAATAGGAGCCGGCAGTGCGTCGGGGTCGCTCGATGCTTCAAATATGTTTAAGCCGGCGTTGGCTCGTGGCGAAATACAATGTATAGGTGCCACCACCATCGACGAATATCGTCAATATATCGAAAAAGACGGCGCTTTGGAACGCCGTTTTCAAAAGGTGTTTGTTGAGGCTACCACCCCCGACGAAACCATCGAAATACTGAACAACATAAAAAGTAAATACGAAGACCATCATTTGGTAACGTTTACCGAAGAGGCCATAAAGGCGTGTGTGTCGCTGACCACACGTTATGTGAGCGACCGCTTGCTGCCCGACAAAGCCATCGATGCCATGGACGAAGCAGGGGCAAGGGTGCATATAACAAACATTGTGATACCTCCTGAGATTACAACCCTCGAAAAAGAGATAGCCAATGTGCGGAATTTAAAGAAAGAGGTGCTACTGCAGAAAAGTTACAACCAAGCTGCCGAATATCGCGACCAAGAACGCGAATTGGTGGAACAGTTGGAATACTTGAAAAAGAAATGGGAAACCACCGAACGCGAAAAACGTGTAAAGGTAGATGAACAAGATGTGGCTGAAGTGGTGGCTATGATGACCGGTGTGCCGGTGCAAAGGATAGCCGAAAACGAGGGGTCGCGACTGTTGCAGATGGAACAAGAATTAGAAGACAGCGTTATAGGTCAAAACGAAGCTATCAAAAAGGTAACGAAAGCCATACGTCGCAATCGTGCCGGACTGAAAGACCCCGACAAGCCTATCGGAACATTTATATTTTTGGGTCCAACGGGTGTGGGCAAGACTTATTTGGCCAAGGTGTTGGCTAAATATCTTTTCGACAGCGAAAACGCCATGATACGTATCGACATGAGCGAATATATGGAAAAATTTGCCGTATCGCGTTTGATAGGTGCTCCTCCGGGTTATGTGGGATACGAAGAAGGTGGACAGCTTACCGAAAAGGTACGCCACAAACCTTATTCCATTGTCCTCCTCGACGAGATAGAAAAGGCTCACCCGGATGTGTTTAACATATTGCTGCAAGTGCTCGACGATGGTCAACTCACTGATGGTATGGGACGAAAGGTTGACTTTAAAAACACCATAATAATAATGACTTCAAACATCGGCTCGCGTCAGTTGAAAGAGTTTGGAACAGGTGTGGGCTTTGCTACTTCGGCACGCGAAAAAGAAAAGTCGTCGATGGAACGAAAGGTGATAGAGAATGCTTTGAAGAAGGCTTTCGCTCCCGAATTTCTGAATCGTATCGACGATGTGATAGTATTTAATCAATTGGGTCGCGAAGATATACACAAGATAATAGATACCGAGTTGCGTGGTTTGTTTAAACGCATAAAGGCAATGGGCTATAGTATTGAAATAACCGCTTCGGCCAAGGATATAATACAAGAAAAAGGATGGGACGAAAACTATGGCGCACGACCTTTGAAACGTGCTATACAAAAGTATATCGAAGATGAACTCGCCGAAGAAATTATAAAGTCGACGTTGCTACCCGGAGATAAGATTGTGATAGATGCCGAAAACAACGAAATAAAATTTGATATAATAAAGGGTGTCGATTCAATGGCATTGCAAGAAGTGTTGAAAGATGCCATGACCGAAAGCACTCAAATCGCTCATTAAAAATTAGGTGATTAATATATTTTTTACGATAGGGACACATGCGAGTGCGTCCCTGTCATTTGTTTTTCTACTTGTTATCAGTCGCTGACTATTCTATTATCAGTTTTCCTGCAAAACTATGTTTATTGTCAGCTTCGATATATATCATGTATACACCGGCTTGCATATCAATGTGTAGTGTTTCGTGGCTGTTGATGTTTGTTTTTCGCCATACCTCTCTGCCATTGATGTCTTTTGCTATCAAGGTTGCATTATCTATGTTTTCGGGTAGCTCAATGTTGAATATTCCGTTGGTTGGATTTGGAAATATTTTTGCATCAATAGATGGCAACTCCTGTGTGGTTATTCCCACAAGGTCGGTATATCCTATGGCAAGGGCATATTCGCCCGGTGCGATGTTGCTTGTTACCATATAACCTTGTTTGTAACTACCTTCTTTTGTTACCGAAATAGGTATCCATTCGGTGTTGGAATGTGGGCGATATAGGAGTATCAGCGAGTCGGCTGAGCGGCTGTTTATCAAAAAGCCTTTGTCGAGGTATGCATATTCGTTGCTGGTATTGTGCATTGCATATAGAAATCGTCCTTTTATGATGTTGCCGCCCGGCATATTGCCCGATACTTTCCAGTAGCGGTTTGGCGACATGCGTTTTATGGCAGGGTGGTGTGCAAAGGCTGTATCAGGTGCTACCCAGTGGTGGTCGATGTTTATCCATGCTTCTTCGCTGTAGGTGGTGGCTTGTATGCACGAATATGTGTAGTTGGTGTTGTATCGTTGGGCGTTTTTTATCGTTACGTGTTCCCTACACACGGCATCGGATATTTCGTCGTAGTAGTCCACTATGGCAAATTGCGGTGTAAATGGAAGGTCGAAGGTGCCGCTACCGCTTTCGCCATCAAATGTGGCAATGCGTGTGGTTGTATCCATAGTCGACGAAAAGAAGGTGATGGGCACACGGTTGTTGTTGGCATAGGTGTCGGTTCCCACAAGGCGTTGGCGTACAAACACGGTGGCACTGTTGCCGTTGGCAGTCATCGAGTCTATTGAGTAACTGAGGAATCCCGACCCGAACACATGAAAATCGAAAAAGTCGGTTAGGTCCATTCCGCTGTATGCCGATAGCGAGTCGCGTATGGCATAGCTGTCCATAGCAGTAAATTTGTTGCGTTGCATCAGTTGTCGCATCGAGCTGTAGAATAATTCTTTGCCCATATATCCGCGTAGCGAGTGGTATACCAAAGAACCTTTTTTGTATACTGTTGTGGAATATGTTTTGTCTGAAGGTAGTCCGTATATAGGTAGATAGTCGCCATCGGTATAGTGCAAGGTGCGGAGTATGTACGACAATAGCTCGCGGTAGTATCTGTTGCTGTATTCTTTGCCTAATGCAGCTTCGAAACCTACTTCTTCGCAAAACGAGGCACCGCCTTCGTTGAACCACATATCATGTGCCGAAGCACAAGTAACCAAGTTGCCAAACCATGAGTGCGACAATTCGTGTATTATCACACTTTGGTAACTCTCATCGATAGTGCTAAAGCATTGGTTGATAAGAGCAATGTTGCTGCAATGTTCCATCGAGCCCATGGGCGTAGCTATATATCCTATGCGGTTCCATTCGTATGGGCCAAAGCATTCTTCATACATGGGTAGTGCTTGTTCGAGGAGTGCAAATGCTTGTTTAACGGTGTTGGTGTCTTGGTCAAAGAATGCCAAAGTGGTAGGGTAGGAGCGTTCTTTGCCTTCGAGGTTGTAGTTCAAAGTGGTAAACTCGCCCGCAGCCACCGACACCAAGTAGGTAGGCATTGGATTGTTTTCTTTCCAATGGTACGTAATACTGCTGTCGGCATTTATTATAGTGCTTTGCAATAAGCCATTGCAGTATACAGTCCAATTGGGACGTACGGTGATGTGAAAGTCGTATAAGGCCTTGTCGGTAAAGTTGTCGCGACACGGATACCACACCCTGCCATAGTTGTGCGGTGTGGCTTTGATGGCAGCTCCAAGGTTGTATATAAGATTGTTTTCGAAGTGCATTCCTCCAAAACCATAGCTTTCTACAGACTCTGTGCCATTATAATAAACTCTTACACAAAATGTGTCGCCAATCGATATGTACGAAGGAATGTTTATCAACAGAAATCTTCGATTGTATATGTAGTCGTCAGCTTTGTTGTTGTTTATAAACACCGAATCGACGTTTGCTACTTGCAGGTCGAGTTCAAAATTGCTCATGCCTCTTTTTGTTGTACGCAACTGTATGTCGGTGTAGCCCTCAAATGTATTGGCATTGCGGTGTCCCAAATCTAAGTTTATGCTGTAGCTGATAGCGTCTACGGTGTCTTGTGAATAGCCGTTTGCCAATAGTATAAAGGAAAATACTATGCTGAATGATAATCTTTTGATGCTCATAACTTATGTGTTTAATCGTTTATTCGGGTTGCAAATTTACGAATAATTTTCGATTTGGAAACATTAAAGTGTAATTATTTTTGGCTCTTTCAAATATTTATTGTATCTTTGTGTTTTCAAACAGATGTCTGTATATGGTTTTGTAATAAATGTATGATATTTTATTTCAGATTGTTGTAGATACTGTTTTGTGTAGAAGTATAAACCAATTAATATTATAAAAAGATGAAGAAAAGATTATTATCGTTAGCATTATTGTGTTGTATCTCGTTTGTAGGATATTCTCAAAACGAGCCCATACGTGTACTTTTTGTAGGCAACAGCTATGTGTCTACCAACAATCTACCACTTATGCTTATGCATATGTCCATCAATTCGGAAATACCATATTCCTATTCAACCGACCAAGTGGTTGCTCCCGGTGGCTACACTTTTATGCAGCATTGTAGTGGCACTGCCATGTCGCGTATATGCGAAGGCAATTGGGATTATGTGGTGCTTCAAGAGCAAAGTCAGTATCCCTCATTCCCGATAGAACAAGTGGAACGTGAGTGTTTTCCATACGCCAAGCAGCTTGTGGATAGTGTGTATGCCCACAACCCTTGTGCCGTTCCTGTCTTTTATATGACTTGGGGACGCGAAAACGGCGACCAACAAAATGCTCAGTATTTTCCACCGCTTGGCACTTACGAAGGAATGGATAGCTTGTTGTATGAGCGTTATATGATGATGAAAGAAGATAATGATGCTGCCGTTTCGCCCGTGGGTCGTGTGTGGCGTTATATTCGAAACAATCACCCCGATATAGATTTATACAGCAACGATGGCAGTCACCCTTCGGTGGCCGGCACCTACGCTGCTGCCGCCACATTCTATACCATAATACATCAGGCAGATCCCATGAATATATCTTATTTTTCTGATTTGCCGGAAGAAAAAGCACGTATAATACTTCAAGCCGTAAAGGCTGTGGCATACGACTCTATAAATCGTTGGTTGCGTCCTGTGCCTATGGCTCAGTTTACTTCTAATGGCAATTTGGAAACTGTAGTGTTTGGCAACACTTCGCAAAATGCCACAAACTATTATTGGAACTTTGGTGATGGCTCCACTTCCGAAGAACAAAACCCTACTCATACTTATTCTGCCATAGGCGAATATACCGTAACATTGGTGGCACAACGTCATTGTATGTTCGACACCATGACGAAAATAATACATTTAGATTCCACCGATATAGATGTGTCGATAGACGAAATGAATGCGAGTGAATGGAATATATATCCCAATCCTGCAACAACATCTTTCATAGTGCAAAATGCCGACGAGCGTATTCAATCGGTGGCAATATACGATGTTGCAGGTCGTATGATGAAGGTAAAAGAAGTAGACGACTATACAGCTCATTTGGATGTGCAAGCGTTGGATAAAGGTTTGTATATAATACGTATCACCACACAAGCCGGCTCTCAGCTGTATCGAAAAGTAGTTGTTGAATAATACATAATTATCCGATGGCAAAGAACAAGGTATTTTATTATTGTCAGAACTGTGGAGCACAGTCGTCGTCGTGGTTGGGCAAGTGTCCGCATTGCGGCAGTTGGAACTCCTTTGTGGAAGAGGTGGTTAAACGCGACGACAGCAACAATAAATGGGAAAAGACAGCCGCAAACACCACTGCAAGTACCCCAAAACTTATACACGAGGTAACTTACAGCGAAGAGGAACGCCTTTCTACCATGAATCATGAGTTCGACCGAGTACTCGGTGGTGGATTGGTGAAAGGGTCGCTACTGCTTATAGGTGGCGAACCGGGTATAGGCAAATCCACCCTTCTGCTACAGATAGCCTTGACTATGCCGGGCAAGAAAATACTTTATGTAAGCGGCGAGGAGAGCGAACAGCAGATACGTATGCGTGCCGAACGCATTACAGCCAAGCCGTCGAACTGCTACGTGGTTACCGAAACATCTACACAACAGATATTTTCGCATATCGAAAGTCTTCAGCCCGATGTGGTAGTGGTGGATTCCATACAAACCCTTACCACAAGCGTTATAGAATCGTCGGCAGGCAGTGTGTCGCAGATAAAAGAATGTACAGCCGAGTTTCAGCGTTTTGCCAAAGCCACAGGTACTCCCGTTATACTTATCGGACATATCACCAAGGATGGTGCCATTGCCGGACCCAAGATATTGGAACATATAGTGGACTGTGTGTTACAGTTTGAGGGCGACCGCAATTATGGCTATCGTATACTTCGTTCTATAAAGAATCGTTTCGGTTCCACTGCCGAGCTGGGCATATTCGAGATGCAGAGCAGTGGGTTGCGTGAGGTAGCCAACCCCTCAGAGATACTCCTTTCGCACCGCGACGAAAGTTTAAGTGGCACTGCTATATCGGCCACCTTGGAGGGTATGCGTCCTATGCTTATAGAAATTCAGGCGTTGGTGAGCAGTGCTGTGTATGGCACTCCGCAGCGGTCGGCAACGGGTTTCGACCTCAGGCGTATGTCTATGCTGTTGGCAGTACTCGAAAAGCGTTGCGGTTTCAAACTCGGTGCCAAAGATGTGTTCCTAAATATAGCAGGTGGAATACGTGTCGACGATCCGGCATTAGACCTTGCTGTGGTGGTGGCAATACTATCGTCCAACGTGGATATACCTATCAACTCCAACGATTGCTTTGCTGCCGAAATAGGTCTGTCGGGTGAGATACGTCCAATCAACCGTGTGGAACAACGCATAGCCGAAGCCGACAAACTTGGATTTGAACGTATATTCGTATCAAAATATAATGCCAAGGCTTTAGATAAAACTAAATACAATATCGAAATAGTGGAACTTGGAATTATCGAAGAAGCGTTCAGAAAATTATTTGCTTAAAACGTTGGTTTTGTCCGGGAAAAAGATGTAACTTTGCAATTCGATAACAAAAATATAAAAACATAGTAATAACAATAAATACAATAATATAATGATAGATACAAAAGATCTTGGATTCAATTCCAAACTTATCCATGGTGGTGGACACCACGACGAATACAAGGCAGCTACAGTGCCTATTTATCAAACATCTACTTTCCGTTTCGATTGCGCCGAAGATGGAGCAGCATGCTTTGCCGGCGAAAAAGACGGATATATCTATACCCGTATAGGAAACCCCACAGTATCGGCTTTGGAACGTCAAGTAGCTGAACTTGAACATGGCTACGGTGCAGTAGCTTTCGCTTCGGGTATGGCAGCAGTTTCAACAGTATATATGGCATACCTCAATGCCGGCGACCACATGATAAGCTCCGACGCTGTGTATGGTGCTTCGCGTACAATGATGGAAGGACACATGTCGCGCTTTGGCGTAGAAAGCACTTACGTGAAAACCGAAGACATAGAAAACATCAAGAAGGCAATCCGTCCAAACACCAAGATGCTTTACATCGAAACACCGGCTAACCCCACAATGGGTATTACCGATATAGAAGCATGTGCTAAGATAGCTAAAGAACACGGATTGTTGCTAGTAGTAGATAACACATTCTGCAGTCCTTACCTTCAAAATCCTTTGGATATGGGTGCCGATGTAGTGCTACACTCTGTAACTAAATTCATCAACGGACATGCCGACATAGTGGGCGGTATAGTTATAGCTAAAACACAAGAGTTGTACAAAAAACTTAACGTTATGATGCTCAACCTTGGTGGCAATATGGATCCACACCAAGCTTATATGGTAATCCGAGGATTGAAAACCTTGGCTATCCGTATAGAACGTGCACAAGCCTCGGCTATGAAAGTGGCAGAATTTTTGGAAAGTCACCCAAAAGTAGCGTCTGTAACATATCCCGGTCTTAAATCGCACCCACAATACGAATTAGGTCGTCGTCAAATGCGAGGCACCGGCACAATGATTAGTTTCGAACTTAAAGGCGGATTGGAAGCCGGTCGCAAGATGATGAACTCCGTAAAACTTGCTATCCTTGCTGTATCGCTTGGTGGTGTAGAAACCCTTATTCAACACCCGGCCAGCATGACACACGCCAAAGTGAACGCTGAAGCTAAAAAAGCGGCAGGCATCACAGATGGTTTGGTACGTTTCAGCGTAGGTATCGAAGAGGTGGAAGACATTATCGCCGACCTAACACAGGCTTTGGATAAAATATAATCCATACACAGCATAACCCCTCCAAACACCCCCGTGATGCAGATAAACTTCTTTCGCGAGGGTGTTTTGTTTTCCCCGTGATGTAGATATGCTGACATCTCACCGCTCACTTCTCACTTCTCATAGCTCACATCTCACTGTCCAAAACCATGTGGGTTACGACCCAAAACTATGGCACTTACGACCCGTAACCATGGGAGTTTTGACCCGAAAGTATGGCACTTTTATCCTCTATGGCGAGGAAGCAAATTGGCTGTTCGAAGCAGTGCCTGCTGCGGTGGTGGCTATGGTGGCTGTCAAAGTGGGTTGCAGGCTGTAGTACACACAGCGGGGATTGATAACCGTTTTGCACAACAGGCCTATACGCTGTGCCATATCCTTGATGTATAGATAGCCGTTCAGCGTTATGGATTTATAGCGTTCCATCACCCTGCTTTGCAGCTCGTAGGCTCTCAGCTTCTCGCCCTCCTGCATTACGGAGGTGAACACTTCTTCGGCATTGTAGTTGCCGACGGATTCCGGTGCGTTACTCAGAGCCAGGGTAGTACTCTTTGCCACGGCGTGGCTTATGGCTTGGCTCACCGGCATGGGCAATCCTTCGGCATCTACCACAAACTGCAAGGTGTCGATAATATCGTATTTGCGTGTCATGGTCTGCTTTACGGAGAATATGCGGTCGCTGTCCTTGCTGCATTCGTATAC
>JAFWZP010000074.1 GCA_017522255.1 Bacteroidales bacterium
AAAAGAATAGTTTCATCGTAAAAAACAGAATAACATTCCGATTCAAAAAGGAATAGAGATTGAGGTTAGAGTTGAATAAACCTCGCCCTTTTCGTTATGGTAGAAATTTTCATAATTATATGATATATTAAGTTCGATAAATATGAATTAGCAAGAGAGTGTTTTTATGGAATTCAATGAAAAACTACAGGAACTCCGAAAGCAAAAAGGACTTACCCAAGAGGAACTTGCAGAGTATCTCTATATTTCCCGAACTGTAATTTCAAAATGGGAGTCGGGCAGAGGGTATCCCAATATAGATTCCTTAAAAGCAATCGCAAAGTTTTTCAAGGTGACGATTGATGAATTACTGTCAGGCGATGAATTGCTGACCATAGCAGAAGAAGATACCAAGCAAAAAGAACGAATGATTCGAGACTTGGTTTCCAGTCTGCTTGACTGCGGTATGGCTTTGTTGCTATTTCTACCATTCTTCGGACAAAAAGCGGATGGTATTATTCAAGAAGTATCACTCCTTGTTTTGAACAGTATTCAGCCGTACCTAAAAATAGCATACATTGTTTTTGTAGGTACTATGATAGTGATGGGTATTACAACCTTTGCACTACAAAACTATCGTCACAGACTTTGGACTCAGTACAAGAGTATTTTGTCGTTGGCATTAAGCACAGTTGGAGTATGCCTGTTTGTTATAAGTCAGCAACCCTATGCGGCGGTATTTGTATTCGCATTTTTGATTATCAAGACTTTAATGTTGATAAAACGGCAATGATACGAAACGTATCACCGATGTGACGGCTCAATTCTTTCATTTTTCAACATCTTTCCCTAAACTTGTATTCGGGCAAAAGCCAAAATACAAGCCAAAAGGATGGTAAAGAAAATGAAAAGAGTCAGAAAAAGCTTTATAGTTTCGATATGCTTGCTTACAGCGTTTGTGCTGTGGACGGTAGCAATTAGCTTTGCGGATGTACGTGCGATTGGACCGCAAGGTTCATCTGTAGGATTTGCCGGCATCAATGGTTATGTCCATAATCTAACGGGTGTACATTTTGGCCTATACAACATAACGGATTGGCTCGGCCTTGTGCCGATCTTTGTGTGTATGGGCTTCGGCGTACTTGGACTTATGCAGTGGATAAAACGAAAAAGTATATGCAAGGTGGATCACGACATTCTTGTCTTGGGCGGATTTTATATTGTCACGATTGCTGCATATTTGTTTTTTGAGAGCGTGGTAATCAATTACAGACCTGTGCTGATAAACGGATATTTGGAAGCATCTTACCCGTCTTCAACAACCTTGCTTGTGACGTGCGTTATGCCAACGGCTGTCATGCAATTCAATAGTCGCATAAGGAACAAATTGCTCCGTAATATTGTTGCCACTACAATCATTGCATTTATTGCTTTCATGGTAATTGGCAGACTGCTTTCCGGCGTACATTGGCTCACGGATATTGTTGGCGGTGCATTGCTGAGTACAGGACTTGTACTGATGTATCGTGATATTATCGATTTAGAAGTTAGGTGAATTCCCGTTTATCGGTCGGTTTCATACACTTCTGCGGTTACATTTCAATGCAACTTTGCAACCCAATGCAACCCGTATCAAAATTGTGTTTGTATCCAGTGTGAGTGTCCATAAGGGCACTCACATTTTTTATATCTATTAACGACCACACCATATCAAGAACCTCAGCACGCAATTTGCTGCTGAGGTTCTTCTTTTTGTATACCGAAAACCCCGCCATAGTGGCGGGGTTGGATAAAGGTTAACCGATGAAAAGAATCCTCCAAATATGATATAATGAGTTGACCTGCCAGTCAAAACGAAAAAACATATTTGGAGGATTCATCTATGAAAAAAGTCTCAATAGACAATAATAGTTTAGCACATACGAAATGGAATTGCAAGTACCATATAGTGTTTGCGCCAAAGTATAGACGAAAAGTGTTTTTCGAAGAAAAACGTGTAGAGATAAGAGAGATACTTCGCCAATTATGCCAATGGAAAGGCGTAGAAATAATCGAAGGAGAAGTGTGTCCAGACCACATACATATGCTCGTCAGTATCCCGCCCAAAATGAGCATTTCGGGATTTATGGGATATTTAAAAGGGAAAAGCGCAATGTTAATATTCCAAAAATTTGGCAATATGAAATTTGCATACCGAAATCGCGAATTTTGGTGTAAGGGATATTACGTTGACACCGTGGGCAAAAACACAAAAGAGATAAAAGAATATATTGCAAATCAATTAAAGAGTGATCGAGAGAGGGATCAATTAAGTTTATTTGACCCACGGGACCCATTTATGGGTAGTAAGTAACAAATGCGTGGCTGGCAGGCCAATAAAATACGCACTTGTGCGTAGCCAGTAGTATTAGGGCTATGCCCGAAAATGAAATACCCCCCGCTTTGCGGGGGGATCATTATT
>JAFWZP010000075.1 GCA_017522255.1 Bacteroidales bacterium
GCGTGCTTTACGTTGTTGACTTCGTCGATGTTGCTATCGCTCGAAAGAGCTAATGCTAAGGCATTGCTCTTTACTCGCTTAATCGCAACGTTACCGAAATCTTTCTATTTCTTTTTCAATCGCATAGCCCGCTATGCTCAATTAAAAGAAAGTAGAAATCTTTTTAGCAAAATTCCGTAAATCACTTGCAAAGCAATTTTTAGAAATTGCCTTAAAACGGATCGGCATTTGCACGCATTGAAACAGATGATGAACGTTCGTATTTTTTGATAGAAATACCATGTAAAGATGAGCTAAAAAGTGAGCTAAAAAGTGAGCTAAAAATGATTGGCAAAGTATTGAACTACAGGGGGGCGTGTTGAAAACGGATTTGAGAAGTGAGCTAAAAAGTGAGCTAAAAGGTGAGCTAAAAAGTGAGCTAAAAACTATAAAAATTATATTGGATTTAATTAGAGAAAATCCCGAAGCTACTATTGATGTGTTGGTAAAAAAGAGTGGCAAATCAAGAACAACGGTACAAAAATGTGTTAGAAAGCTAAAGGAAGGATTGTGTATAGAACGAGAAGGAGGCAAGAATGGAGGTCGCTGGAAACTGCTGATATAGTGGTGCGCATTCCGTAAAACCGCAAACTTGTGCCCTTATAGCTCTATGTTAGAGCTTCTAATGTGTTGAAAGGTAAATTGTTATATATACGATATTATTACTGACGAAAATGGCGAAAATCTTCATTTTCGTCAGTAGGGCAGTGGTAGCTTATACCTCAAGCCACTAATGAAAACAATGTTCAAATGCAATAAATTGTTATGGTAATGGTTTTAAAAAAACCTCCCTAATGCTTTTTTATTTTCTCCCGTATGGTTTTATATTTTCTCCCTAATACTTTTTCAAAACCATTAGGGAGGTTTTCCGAAAGGTCCCTAATGGTTTTTTGTTTCTATGGTAATGGTTTTTTGTACTAAAGTATAGTTATTTGTTGTTTGCTATTGTTACACTTGCCTGTTTAGTGTGTTATTTTCATTTTTCGGAATAGTCTTCCGTTTTCTATTACATCAACAGCTTTTTTGTAGCCTTTGTCTGTAGCTCGCAGTACTTCGTAGTAGTATTGTACTCCATATAGGTTTCGGGCTATCAGTCCTTTTATTTGATGTTCAATAAAGTCGTTAGACTTTTTGATAATTTCTTTGTTCTTCTTGTCTTCGGCAGTTGCTTTTTCTATTACTTTTTCGAATATTTTAGGGTCTTCGAGTAGTGCTTTTGCCATTTCGGAATAAGTGTCGCCATTTAATGTTGAGGTTGTATCTTTTATTTCTTCTCTTAGAGCCACACTCATCCATTGTATTATCCAATCTGGTTTTACGACATTCTTTTTTATTCCGGCTTTTTCGGCATAAGCATAAAATTCATCTTCTACATTCAAGTGATGATAATTTTTATCAAATTCTTCGAAAGTGGGGTATTTTTTTAGTAGGTTGTCGCGGTTTTTGTTTACATATTCCAATGTAAAATTGTTTATCAGTCCTTTGCCACGAATTTCGATGTAATAGTCAGAAGCACGAGTGGTATCGATAGGGACAAAAATATCCGGTACTATTCCGCCACCGCCATACACTACTCTTTTCTTGGTTGTAAAGTATTTTAAACTGTCCGGCACTCGTATACTGTCGGGGTCTATCAGTTCTTTGTTGTTGTATCGGTTCATTATATCGTTGTAGTATGCTTCGAGTCCATCGTTGTATGGTTTTTGTATGCAACGTCCGCTTGGTGTGTGGTATCTCGAAGTGGTAATGCGTAGTTGTCCACCATCGTTTAGCGGAAACATTCGTTGTACCAATCCTTTGCCAAAGCTGCGACGACCTATTATGATGCCTCTGTCGTGGTCTTGTATGGCACCGCTTACTATTTCGCTTGAGCTTGCCGAGTTTTCGTCAATGAGTATTACAAGGCGACCCTTTTCAAAACTGCCTTTTTCGGTACTTTTCAGATATTCATTGGATTGGTTTAATCCTTCGGTATATACGATAAGTTTATCTTCGGGAAGAAATTCATCGCATATATCAACGGCGGCATTCATAAAACCTCCGCCATTGCCACGCAAGTCGAATATAAGGTTTTCCATACCTTGTTCTTTCAGTTCGTTTATTGCGGTTCGCACTTCTTCGGCCGATGTAGCCGCAAAGCGTATAAGTGCAATATAACCTGTATTTTTGTTTATCATAAAGTATGTGTCCACACTTTTGATAGGTATTTTATCTCTAACAACATCAAAATCAATAATGTTATTATTGTTTCCACGTTTTATTCCTATTTTTACATGAGAGCCTTTGGGACCACGCAGCCTTTTGAAGACCCAGCTATTGGTAATGCTGTCGCCGATGGCCGGTTTGTCGTTGATAGTTATAATTTTATCACCCGGAAGTATGCCTACTGTTTCGGAAGGTCCTCCTTTTATTACTTCAACTATGTTTATGGTATCTTTCATTATTTGGAAAGCCACTCCCGACCCTTCAAAGTTGCCATACAGTGCTTCGGTGCTTTTCTTTACATCTTTTGCCGGGATATATACACTATGAGGATCCAATTCGTGAAGCATACTTTCGATGCCTTTATCCATTATTTTGTCGGTGTTTACATCTTCTACGTAAAAGCGATCAATATATTGGAGTGTTTGGTTTATTTTGTTGTTAAAGCCCAAGCGTTGTGCCATGGCACTGAGGCTTAATATCATCAGTATTGCAGTAGTAAATATCTTTTTAGGACTCATAATATGCTGTTACTTAATAATATATTTTATATGTGTTATCTCTAAATCTTATGCAAATATACGTATTTTATTTGTATTTTTTGAATGTTTTTTTATAAGATAAAAAGAAAGGCAGTATTGGTTTTGCCAAATACTGCCTTTTCAGATGTTTTATTATCGATGTTTTATTCCATCATACCTTTAAGACGTTCGGTAAGCAGAGGAATTATTTTGTTTACATCACCCACTATACCAACGTCGGCAACGTTGAATATAGGAGCAAATTTATCTTTGTTTATAGCTACGATAAATTCACTTTCTTCCATACCTGCAAGGTGTTGTATAGCACCGCTGATACCGCAAGCTATATATAAGTCGGGGCGAACGGTTTTACCTGTTTGACCTACTTGTCGGCTGTGGTCGATGATGCCTGCGTCAACACATGCACGCGACGACGATACTTGAGCGTTGAGAACACCGGCCAATTCTTCAAGTTTATTGAAACCTTCTTGAGAACCAACGCCTCTACCACCCGATACCAATATTTTGGCTTCGGAAATATCTATCATACCTTTGTCTTCTTTTACTGTTTTGATTAGGCGTACACGCGAAATCTTTTCTTCGTTGAAGTTTATTTTGTAGTCAACTATTTCGCCTTTGCGGTTTGCATCGGCAGTCATTTTTTTCATCACACCCGGGCGAACTGTACTCATTTGAGGACGGTGGTCTTTGCAAACGATTGTAGCCATAAGGTTTCCACCAAAAGCAGGACGGGTCATCAACAATTCGCGTTCTTCACCTATTTCCAATTTTGTACAATCGGCTGTCAAACCGGTCGATACTCTTGCCGACAAACGAGGACCAAGGTCTCTACCTATAGTGGTAGCACCAATCATCAATATGCTTGGTTTTTGTTCGTTTATAATTTGAGTTATAGCTTGAGTATAAGGTTCGGTAAGGTAGTCTTTAAGCAAATCGTTGTCAACTACTAATACTTTATCGGCACCTGCTGCTATAAGGTCTTGAGCTTTGTTTGTGATGTTTTTGCCAAGCAAAATAGCCACTACATTTTCTTTTAAGGTGTCGGCTAGTTCACGTGCTTTTCCCAAAAGTTCAAGTGCTACACTTTGGATTACGCCTTCGCGTTGTTCACAAAAAACGTAAACATCTTTATATTGAGTTGTATCCATTTTGTATCAAAATTATTTGTTTAGATAATAAATTTTTCTTTCAATTTGCTAACGATGATACCTACTGCTTGTTCGGCATCTACTTCGTATTGTTCGCCTGCCGGTTTCAAGCTTTTTGGGAAAGCTTTTGCAACGCTTGTAGGAGAGCCTGCTTTACCAATTTTTGCTTCATCAACGTCTATCTTGTCGGCACCCCATACTTCTATTTCTCTGTTATAAGCATTTACTATGCCATTAACACTCATATAACGAGCTTTGAAAGCGGGAGCTAATACTGTTACTAAGCAAGGCATATCTATTTCGAGCATTTGATAACCTTCTTCGGTTTGTTTGCGGATAGTGAAGGTTTTCTTGCCATCGTATTCCATGCTTTCTAAATACGATACTTGAGGCAAATCCAAATGTTCGGCTATTTGAGGACCTACTTGTGCTGTATCGCCATCAATAGCTTGACGACCGGTAATAATAAGGTCGTGTTCGATGTTGCGTAATGCACCTGCAAGGGCATTAGATGTTGCCAAAGTATCGGCACCACCAAGTTTGCGGTCGGTCAACAATATTGCACGATCTACGCCCATAGCCAATGCTTCGCGAAGTATATCTTCGGCTTGAGGCAAACCCATGGTGATAACGGTTACATGGGCACCATATTTATCTTTAAGTTGAAGAGCCAATTCCAAACCACCTTTATCATCGGGGTTCATAATGCTGGGAACGCCTTCACGAATTAATGTACCTGTTTGAGGGTTTATTTTAACCTCGGTTGTGTCGGGTACTTGCTTTATACAAACTACTATTTTCATTATTTTCTGTTTAAATAATTGAGAGCTTGGTATATCTAAGCTCTTTTTTGTAAATAAATCGGTATTTGTAGAAAGGTTGAATAACTCTTTTCAAATACTATTTCTTAAACAATTTACCAGCTATTACCATGCGTTGTACTTCTGATGTACCTTCGTATATTTCGGTAATCTTGGCATCGCGCATCATACGTTCTACAGGATATTCACGAGTGTATCCGTATCCGCCGTGGAATTGAACAGCTTTTGTAGTTACTTCCATTGCTGTTTCGGCACAGAATAGTTTTGCCATTGCAGCATCTACCGAATATGGTATGCCATTGTCTTTTTTGTAATGAGCACTGCGTACTAACAAACGAGCAGCTTGTACCTTGGTTTCAAGGTCGGCCATTTGGAATTGTGTGTTTTGGAATTGCGAAATGCTACGTCCGAATTGTTTACGTTCTTTGGTGTATTTTACTGTTTCGTCCATAGCTCCTTGTGCTATACCCAATGCTTGTGCTGCTATACCTATACGACCTCCATCTAAGGTTTTCATGGCTATAGCAAAACCACCACCTATTTTTCCTAGTAAATTGTCTTTTGGTATGCGGCAGTTTTCGAATATAAGTTCGGTAGTAGCCGAGCCGCGGATACCCATTTTCATTTCTTTTTTTCCTATGCTGAATCCGGGAGTACCTTTTTCTACTATGAAAGCCGATATGCCTTTTGTTCCCATCGACTTGTCGGTCATGGCTATTATGATATATACATGGGCATAACCACCATTTGTGATAAATATTTTGCTACCATTCAAAACCCATTCTTCGCCGTCCAATACTGCTGTAGTTTGTTGACCTGCTGCGTCGGTACCGGCATTGGGTTCGGTCAAACCAAAAGCTCCTATCCATTCTCCCGATGCCAATTTGGGTAGATATTTCATTTTTTGTTCTTCTGTACCATTTTCCAATATAGGAGCAGCACATAACGATGTGTGAGCCGAAAGTACAACGCCTGTAGTACCACATACACGCGATAGTTCTTCAACTGCCATACCATACATCATATTTGTACCACCGGCACCACCATATTGTGTTGGAATGGGAATACCCATCAAGCCTATTTTTCCCATTTTTTCTACTGTTTCTATCGGGAAGCACTCTTGCTCGTCGATTTCAGCAGCCAAGGGTTTTACTTCTTTTTCTGCAAATTCGCGTATCATTTGCAAAAAAAGATTCTCTGTTTTTGATAAGTTGAAATCCATAATATTATCTGTTATTTATTTGTTATTATCTTTATTATATGTATATTCGGGTGTAAGGTATTGTATATCTATGTATTATATGTAAATATGACTTTTCTTACGATGTGCAAATATACATATTTTTACGGAATATTCATAGTATTATTTCTTTAAATTTTTCAGTTGGTCATAAAAAAGATATAATAGGCTAGTAATGATAGTGAATTTTAGAACGATTGTTCGGAGGTCCTTGCTTGATAATAAGAGCATTAGTCTTATTTTCTTCAAATATTTGCTGTATAAGTTTATATAGGGGATATAAAGGCGGTATTTATTTACATGGCTATTTAATAATACAATAAAAAAGAGAGACAAATTTTGTCTCTCTTACTTTGTAGTCCGTAGGGGATTCGAACCCCTGATTTCAAGAATGAAAATCTTGCGTCCTAACCAGCTAGACGAACGGACCACATGAAAATGTATAATTAAAATCTTTGAATTATGAATTCTAGTCCGTTGTTGCTATTACATAGCATTTACTTGACGCATCAATTTTGATTTCAAGTTCGAAGCTTTGTTCTTGTGAATAACCGAACGTTTTGCCAATTTGTCTATTATTGACATCATTTTAGGTAAGCGTTCTACAGCAACTGCTTTTTCACTCAAAGCTCTAAAATCACGCAATGCATTACGCATAGTCTTAGCGTAGTATCTGTTTTCTATTCTTCTTCTTTCGTTTGCACGAATTCTTTTCTTCGACGATTTATGATTTGCCATTTCTATTTATTTATTTTTTGTAGTCCGTAGGGGATTCGAACCCCTGATTTCAAGAATGAAAATCTTGCGTCCTAACCAGCTAGACGAACGGACCATCTTTTCTTCGAATTTTTGCTCGAAAATATCTCGTTTGCGGGTGCAAAATTACTAACATTTTTCGAATCTGCCAAATAAAATCGATGAAAAAATATATTTTTTTTTGATGTTAGTCTGTATCTGCTTGAAAACGAAAACCTAATCTTTTGCCGGTTACCATCATTTTTCTGTCGAAAGACATCTTCATTTCGGCTACAGAAACCAATTTTACCTCATCGTAAGGCGGAGTTAGAAGGTCAAAATTGGTAGTATACATGATTGCTGATTCAATTATCTCTAGTACAGTGTTTTCTGTTATTTTTGCAGTGTTAAAGTTGTTGTAAAGCATTCCCAACTCTCTTTTGCCTTCTATAAAGTAGTGGTTCTCGTTGTTTACAAATATTCTACCTATCATATAGCCAAGGTCGTTGTCGCGGTTGTAGGCAAACGAGTCGGCTAAGAAATTATATATATGTATGGTGCCACAATACGAGCGTTTGGGATCTTCTTTTACGTATGGTGTTTTCATTACATCGTGGTTACGCGAGAACTCAAACACATTGGTGTGCATCATAAATATTAGCACATCGCCGGCAAATTTTACTTCAAACTCAAAATCTCCACGGTCTTTAAACTCAAATGCAATGTCGATATCATCGTTTTTGGCTTTTTCTTGAAAAGATTCTATGAGTTCGCGTGTGGTTTTCCTGAATAATTCAAAGGTATCCTTAGTGGATTGGTATACTTTCTTTTTCAAAGCAGCTTTGTCGAATACTAGTTCGGCTAATTCTTTCTTTAGTTCCATATTTTATAATTAATATTAGGTGCTTTTCTTCATTTATTATGTCCGATTAACGTCCTTATTCATTATATATTGTACACTCTTGTGAAATTTTACAAGTTGCTTCAATAAAATGAAGATTAATGCGATTATTAATCTCCATTCAGTAGAAATCACTCCTTTAAGAATATTTGCATTTCGCAGTCGTGGCAGTTGAATTGTAGGCGATATTTGTTGTGGTTGTTTTCGAGGTATAGGTTGCCTTTGTAGTCTGCTGCCACCGGGTGTCGTGTGAGGCATTGTCCTAACTCGTAGCGTATGCAGTATTTGGTAGTCATCAGGGCTTTCCCTTTATAGTCTTTGGTTTTCTCTAATCCGTATTCTTCTACTATGGCACCATGGCGGTTGTAGAAGCGTTGACTATATTGGTTTATAACGTTTTCGCGGTAATCGGCGGTGGCTTTGTAGTATGGCACATCGTTTTTAGGCATTTGGCATGGTGGGGGTGTGGCATCGGCTATGCGTCGTGCTATTAGTTTTTCAACTATCGTGCGTCGCATATCGTTTATTATTGCTGCCGGTATAAAGTAGCTTTGGCTACAATTTATATCTATTGAGTTGGCTACGAAAGGGGTGTCGCCCATCTTAGATAGTTGTTTGCGTATCTGTTCGTTTGCCTTTTCGGGTGAGGTGGCTGTTATCTTATCTGTTGTTATGCAGTGTTCCACCATGGTATGGTCTTCGTCGATGCCTTGTAGGCAAAAGCCGTCGACAGTGTCGGTCAGTGTAAGTGTTAGTGCTATTTTGCGTTCTGCCGATTTGTTTTGTAGTTTCTTTTCAAAAGCAAAGTCGTTGTTGCGGTATATTGTCGTGCCGGCGTTTATCTGTGTGTTTTTGTTTAGCCACACTTTGTTGCCTTCTACTTTGTTTACAAGGCAGCCTTCCAGTTTGCCATTGGGGTCAAAGTAGCATAGGCCGTCGCCGGCGGTAAGGGGTATATTACCTCTTATTATTATGCTGTTGCCGTTGCTTTTGACCACTTTGCCTATATATTTGCCACGACTTTTTTGTGTCATAAACGAGGCCATAGGTTGGCGTTGCTCCAAAAAGTAAGTAGTAAAGCTGCGGTTGAAGGTACGTTCCAAGTCGGGTTCAAACATCAGTGTGGTGCGTCCCGACGAGGCTTTGGTGTAGTCTTCTTTGTTTGATAATATATTGTCAATAAGTTGTCGATAGTATCCTGTTACGTTTTTTACATAGCTTAGGTCTTTGAGTCGTCCTTCAATCTTGAACGATTTAACACCCATGGTTATCATCTCTTCGATGTGTGTTGCGGCACTGAAGTCTTTTAGTGAAAGTAGGTGAGTGTTGCGGTGTAGCAGTTGGCCGGCTTCGTTGTAGAGGTTGTAGGCCGAGCGGCATGGCTGCGAGCAGCATCCGCGGTTGCCGCTATGTTCGTTTAACGATTGCGACAAATAGCATTGTCCGCTATAGCACACACATAGTGCACCTTGCACAAAGGTTTCTATTTCGGCATGTGTGCTTTGGCATATCTCGCCTATCTGTTTTAGAGATAGCTCGCGACCAAGTATGATGCGTTCAAAACCCACTTTGTCGAGAAATGCTATCCGTTCAGGATTGATGTTGTGGGTTTGGGTGCTGGCATGCAGTGCTATGGGGGGAAGGTCCATTTCCAATATTCCCATGTCTTGTATTATAAGTGCGTCAACGCCGATGTTGTATAGTTGGTGTATCATTTTCTCAGCATCGTCGAGTTCGCTGTCGTGTAGCAGTGTGTTTAGGGCTATGTATACTTTGGCATTGTAGGTGTGTGCGTATTGCACCAGCTGTTCGATGTCGTTCAAAGTGTTGGCGGCAGCCACTCGTGCTCCGTATTGTGGTGCTCCTATATATAATGCGTCGGCACCATGGTTTATGGCTTCCATACCATATTGCAGGTTCTTGGCAGGTGATAGCAGTTCTATTTTATTCATCGTTTTTTGTGCATAAATACGTTGCAAAGTTACGTTTTTTTTCGCTAACGGAGCAATATATCTTCTTATTTTTGTACCTTTGCAATGCTAAAAATGTAAACCAAGATGAGTCAATTGTTTGATTTTCTACAAAATAGTGATGTTTTCTCGCTCCCTATTATTTGTGTTTTGATAGTGGTGGGAGCTATTGTGGGCTTTATAAATACCATTTCGGGCGGTGCCACAGCCATCAGTTATGCCCTTTTTATGGCTATGGGTATGCCTATCACAATGGCCAACGGTACCACACGTCTTGGCGTTACCATGCAGTTTGCCACCACCTCCATTGTGTTTAGCCGCAAAGGGATACTTAAAAAACACGATGCTTTGCAGGTTGGTATTCCTGTAGCCTTGGGTGCAATAGGCGGTGCTCAAGTGGCTTCAACCATAAGTCCGCATATATTTGAGATAATACTTGCATGCTTCCTATTTATAATGTTGCTGCTACTGGTGTTTGATGCCAAACGCTTTCTTTCGCAAAAAGACACTCATGCCGATGGTGGTAGAATATCATTATGGAAAACGCTGCTCTTTGTAGCCATTGGTTTTTATGGTGGTTTCACTCATGTGGGTGTAGGTCTTATGATATTGTTTGCCTCGGTGCTGGTGCTTAAAACCGACCTTCTTCATGCCAACGGTATCAAACAGCTGGCTGTGGTGCTATACACTCCTTTGGCTCTCATTACCTTTGCTTTGAACGGACAAGTAAACTGGCCGGTGGCCATCATATACGGAATAGGCAATGTGTTTGGTGGATACATCGGAAGCAAGAAAGCCATCAGTTGGGGAACCAACTTCATACGATGGTTCACCATTGTAATCATCAGTATATTTGCGAGCTTCCTTTTGATAAAAAACATCTAAAAGTCTTTCCATCTCTATAGTATACTGCAATCTTATCTTTGTATAGGTTAAGGCAATATGTATAACGATTATACACCCAATGTCAAATAATTAGACAGTGGAGGATTGGTGCGTTTTTGCTAAATAGTGCATATACAACGACTTGTGTTTTGTGGCACGCTTTTTGTACATATAAATGGTGTAAGCATATTAAAACACGAAATAAAGATAAAGAGATGATAAGAAAGCTGTTTTTAGTAATTGTAATGAACGCCTTTGTGGCACACGCAGGCCACTGTCAAACCATGAGTATGGACGAGTGCATGGCCTACGCCGTGGAGCATGCCGCAGAGGTAGGCAGGCAACAGTGCCACCTTGCCAATGCCACTTGGGAATATCGTAGTTCTGTGGCTTCGTTGTTCCCCTCGGTGTCGGCAAGTGTGGCGGGTGCCGCCAACTTCGGTCGCTCTATCGACCCTGAGACTAACAACTACACCACCGTGTCGACCATCGGGAACCAATACGGAGTGTCCGGCTCCATGCCGCTATTTGTGGGCATGAGGCAGGTAAACGCCGTACGTCTTGCCAAGACCGGCAAGTTGCTTGGCATGCACCAAGTGGAGATTGCCCGTGTGCAGGCTGCCGCCGCAGCTATGGATGCCTACATCGAAGCCCTCTATTATAAAGAAATGACTGCCATTGCTCAAAAGCAGGTAGATGATGCATCTGCTTTGTTGCAAAAGACCGAAAAGCTCTACACCCTTGGCCGAAAGAGTGCTGCCGATGTGGCGGAGATAAAATCGCAGAAAGCCAACAGCGACTATATGCTTGCCGAACAGGAAAACAAAGCCCGTTTGGCTATGATTCAGCTTCGCAACGTTATGAACTATCCGCAAACTATGCCGCTGCTGTTGACCGACATTAACGAAATTACCCCCTCGATAATAGAAGCCGCCGATGCCGACAGCCTCGCCGCATTTGCCATCGAGCACAACGACAGGGCTTTGGCTGCAAAGCTCCAAACCCGTCAAAGCCGGATAGAATACTCCATGGCCAAGGGTGCCGCACTGCCTACATTGTATCTATATGGTGGCTACAACACCAGCTATTTTACCAACATCGACCACATTGCGGCCTACGACTCTTTTTGGAACCAACTGAAAAACAACCAAGGAGCATACGTGCAGGTGGGCATTAGCATTCCACTCTTTTCGGGCCTTAGTCGCACTGCCGACATTGCTCGAAGCCGAAACTCTTGGAACATCGCCCGCATAAACGAAGCCGAAACCTTGAAGGAGATAGAAAACGAGGTGGCTACCACGCTGCAAGAGCTTCGAGGCCTTGCCAAACAACACATTGCGGCCAACGCCAAAGCCGAGGCGGCTCGCATGGCCTACGATGGCATGAAAGCCAAATACGAAAAGGGTCTCGCCTCGGCAATAGACCTGCAAACCACCGCCACCCTACTGCTGCAAGCCGAAGCCGAATGCCTTTACACCGGGCTGAGGTACGTTGCCCGGCAGCGTATGATGGAATACTACGGTGGAAAACCTTTGATAAGAAAATAGATGTTTTACCATTGTGAAAAAGTCATAATTATGATACTATATTTTAAGAATTGCAGTGTTCAAAAACAACCATTGGAGAGATACTTTGTGAAGAGTGCATCCTTCACGCGAGAAGATTGGAGTCTTCAGACGAGAAGATTGGAGTCTTCAGACATGAAGATTGGAGTCTTCACAAAGAGAAAATACAGTGATTGAAAATCAATCATTTACAAATAACGAAAAGAACATCGAAACTTTATCCTTTAAAAGGCGAATATTTTAACAAATAATCCTCGGATATGACCCGATAAGAAACGCAGAAATAGAATTTTTGAAATTAATACATACGAAATGGACATACAAAGAGAGAAACCCAAAGGCTGGAAAGCCATCATTAGAAAGAAAAACATTCCCTACGCATTGGCAGCGGTAGGTATGGGCGTGATAGTGTGGTTGCTGCTGCAAGACCGCTCGTCGACAATGCGTGTAGATGCCACCACGCTGAGTGTGGCCACCGCCCAAGAAGGCGAGTTTAACGACTATGCACGCCTTAGCGGAACGGTGCAACCGATGACCACCGTGCAGCTATCGCCATTGGAAAGCGGTGTGGTGGAACGCATAGTGTGCGAAGAAGGCTCCGCCGTAAAGCGTGGCGACGTGATATTGGAGATGACCAACAACCAGCTGTCGCTGCAGATATTGCAATCCGAGGCCGACCTTGCCGAGAAGCAAAACATACTGCGAAACACGCTTATATCCATGGAGCAGGAACGCCTGCAATTACGACAAGAAAAGCTACAGCTGGACCTCGAGGTGAGCCGAATGGAACGTACCTACAAGCAAAACGAAGAGTTGTACAACGCCGACCTCATTGCCCGCGAAGACTATCTGCAAAGCAAAGAGAACTACGAGCTGGCAAAAAACAAACGTCATCTTATACTCGAACGCCAACGACAGGACTCCTTGTACCGCAGCAGTCAGGTGCAGCAGATGGAAGAAAGCCTGCAATCGATGATGCTGAACATACGCCTTGTGCGTGAGCGAGTGGAGAACCTGAAGATAAAAGCACCCATCGACGGCGAAGTAGGAATGTTGGAAGCAGTGCTGGGACAGTCGCTAAGCCAAGGCATGAACATCGGGCAGATAAACGACCTATCGGCCTACAAGGTGCAAGCCTTGATAGACGAACACTACATAGACCGCATAAACACCGGACTTACCGCCACCTTCGAGCGACAAGACAACCGCTACGAAATGCAACTACGCAAGGTTTATCCCGAAGTTCGCAATGGTCAGTTTAAAGCCGACTTCCGTTTCAGCGGCGAGGTGCCGGAGAACATACGCAGCGGACAAACCTACTATCTAAATTTACAACTTGGACAACCCACGCAGGCAGTGATAATACCACGCGGTTCGTTCTTCCAACACACCGGAGGCAAATGGATTTATGTCCTTGACCCTAGTGGCGAAAAAGCCCACAAGCGTGAAATAAAAATAGGCCGACAGAACCCTCAGTACTACGAAATAATAGAAGGCCTAAGGGACGGCGAAAAGGTGATAACCTCGAGCTACGACAACTTTGGCGACAACGATGTACTGATACTTAAATAACGTACAGACGCGCCGTGGCACGTCTCTCATAAATAGAACAACAAACATAGCCGTACAGACGTGCCGCGGCACATCTCCAATAACGAATAACAAACAAATAAAACATAAAGATATGTATATAAAGAATTTCATAACCCTTTTGCGTCGCTACTCCACATCATCGACGCTGAATATAGTAGGCATGGCCATAGGCTTTGCAGCCGTATATCTTATAATGGTACAAGTAAGGCACGACCTATCATTCAATAGAGTAATACCGAACTCCGACCGCATCTACCGCATGGAGTACCCCTCGTGGCAGAAAGAAGGCGAATGGTTTCCAATGTGGAACCGCACATGGCCCGATATAATATGCGAGCAAATACCCGAAGTGGAAGCCTCCGGAAGTATATGGACTCACGGCGGATACCAATTTACCCGTGAGTTCTCAATAAGCCGAAATGCCACTGTCGAGAACTTCACCATACACGTATCGAGTGCCGAAAAGGAAGGGTTGGAGGTTTTCCCCTTCGAGTTTATAGAAGGAGGACTGGAAAACTTCAACAACGTTACCGAGATGATAATATCCGAAGAGGTAGCCAAGAAGTACGACCTAAAGGTAGGCGACGTGCTACACCTTGGACGTGGCGCCCAATATCCGCAGCTACGTACCATTGTGGGAGTGTACAAAAACTTTCCCAAGCCCAGCAACATAGCCACTTGCGAAGGCTATGTGGGTATGCAACCTCAGGAGCAAACCGGTGCCAACAATTGGAACGACACCTACTATGTACGCCTCAAAGAAGGTGCATCGGCCGAGGAAGTAACCAAAAAGATGACCGAAAACCTACGCAACCAAGCAAGAAAAGAAGGCATACCCGAAGATGGCTTAGACCAATTTATTAAAGAGCTATACCCCCGACTCAACCCTCTGGGCGAATTGTATTTCGCAACAGATGTGTTAGACGAAGGCTTCCAAGGCAGCCGCACTACTACCTACACCCTCATAGCCATTGCCGGTCTTATATTGATTATTACATTCATCAACTTCGTAAACTTCTTCTTTGCCCTTATACCCACTCGCATACGAGCCATCAACACACACAAAGTGTTTGGAGCACCTACCCGTAAGCTACGCCTAAGCATACTGTTCGAAACCGTGGGGCTTACACTCCTTGCCGTGTTGGGTGCGACTGTGCCGGTGTTGATCTTTGCCGAAACACCGCTGTCGGAATACATATCCACATCGGTAGGATTGGCTAACAATTGGGATATAGCACTTGCACTTGTTGCATTGCTACTGCTCTTTGGCATGGTGGTAAGCCTATATCCTGCCCATTATATCACAAGTTTTTCGCCGGCATTTGTACTCAAAGGCTCTTTCCATGCCACCAAAAGCGGCAAGATACTTCGATACACATTGGTAGGCATACAATACGTTATATCCATAGCTCTTATTATTTGTTCGTTGCTTATCCAACGTCAACATAAGTATATGCTCAACTACGATATGGGTTTCAACAAAGAACACCTGCTGACAGTGGAAGTTCCACTCGAAGCCCTTGCACCCGAAAAGCAGGACGACGAGAGCGGAAGAATACACTACCGCCGTCGCGATGCCTTTATGGATAAGATAAAACAACACCCAAACATCGTGGACGTTACTTTCGGAAACTATGATTTGGTAACTGCCGGTGGAATGTTCTGGACAAGAGAGTTGGAGGGCAACAAAGAAAAACCCATATCGTACAACGTATATCCCGTATCGTGGAACTTCCTGCAGGTGATGGGCATTGAACTTGAAGAGGGACGCTACTTCCAACCATCGGACGAAGACCAAGTAAGCGGCACATACATCTTTAACCGCGAAGCCGCCAAGCAGTTTGGATTAACCTTGGATACAAAGTTGATGGCACACATGCGAGGACATGATGCTCCAATAGTGGGAATATGCAAGGACTTCAACTTCGAGCCTTTGCATGCCACCCCTCGTCCGTTTGCATTTATGGTGTATGGACAATATGCCTGGGGCTACCCAACACACACCTACATTCGCACCACTGCCAATGCCGACTTTGCCGAAGTGAAGAAGTATGTCGAGGAAACCATAGCCGAGTTTGCCCCCAATGCCAACCCCGAATCGTACGAAGTAAAGTTCTACGACACCGAGCTGCAAATCAACTATCAGGTGGAAGACAAGCTGTCCACCCTTGTGGCAGTGTTCTCAGTTCTTTCCATTATCATATCCATAATAGGAGTGTTTGGTCTGGTGCTGTTCGAAACGCAGTATCGTCGTCGCGAGATAGGCATACGCCGTGTGCATGGTGCCACTACAGCCATAGTGCTCCGAATGTTCAACAAACAATATCTATGCATCGTGGCTGTGTGTTCGGCCATAGCCATACCGCTTAGCTACATCATCATCTCGCGATGGATGGAGCAGTTTGCCTACCGTGCCACCATGCCGTGGTGGGTCTTCGCCCTGGCAGTGGCCATCATTGCAGTTATAACCGTGGCTACGGTGTCTGTCCGCTCGTGGAAGGCAGTGCACGAAAACCCAACCAATTCAATAGCCAATTAACAACCAAAGAAAGTAAACGAATTAATAAACGATAAAACAATAATAATCATGCTTAAAGTAGAAGATATAAAGAAGAGTTTCTTAACCGAAGAAGTAGAAACCATAGCATTGAACGGCGTATCGTTCGAAGTTAAAGAAGGAGAATTTGTAGCCATCATGGGGCCTTCGGGCTGTGGCAAATCCACGTTGCTGAACATTCTTGGCCTGTTGGACAACCCCACCGAAGGCAGCTACAAATTGCTTGACAAAGAAGTGGGGCACCTTCGCGAAAAGGACCGCACTATGTTCCGCAAAGGCAATATAGGCTTTGTGTTCCAATCGTTCAACCTTATCGACGAACTATCGGTGGAAGAGAATGTTGAGCTTCCGCTGATATACATGGGAGTAAAGCCCTCCGAACGCAAAGAGAGGGTGAAAAAGATGTTGGAACGCATGAGCATGTCGCACCGCACACGCCACTTTCCGCAACAGCTCTCGGGCGGTCAGCAGCAGCGTGTGGCAATAGCACGTGCCTTGGTGTCGAACCCCAAACTGATACTTGCCGACGAACCTACCGGCAACCTCGACTCGAAAAACGGACAAGAGGTGATGCAACTGCTAAAGGAACTCAACAACGAAGGTACAACCATTATTATGGTAACCCACTCGCAACACGATGCTTCCTACGCTTCGCGTGTGATATGTATGCTTGACGGAAAGATAGTTACCGATGTGAAAGGAAGGTTGTAATACGATAGGAATGGAAGCATGGAATGATGTTCTTTTTTTGTCAAGAAAAGAACCTTGGAGAGGTGTTTTGAGAACATTGGAGTCTTCTCTGGAGAACATTGGAGTCTTCTCGTGAGAACATTGGAGTCTTCTCTGGAGAACATTGGAGTCTTCTTCGGACGATATTTGAGTGTCGATTTTTTTGAATACAAATTCTCAAAAAAATTACCTTCGAAGGTCGATTTCTAAACCTTGGAAGGTTCTCCAGAGAACCTTCCAAGATTCTTCGGAGAACCTTCCAAGGTTCTCAAACGAACATTGGAGGGTCGAAAAACCGACATCGGAACATCATTCTTTGCAGAGTAAAATTGATAGATAATTATAATAGATATTTGATATGAAGATAGCACTGAAAAACTTCCTCACCACGCTACGTCGCAACAAGGCTGCCTCGCTACTCAACGTGCTGGGGCTAAGCCTTGCCTTTACGGTGTTTTACATCATAGCCTCGCAGGTGTGGTACTCGGTGAGCTACAACCACTCGCTCCGCGATGCGAGCCGCACATATTTGGTGTCGCCACAGTGGGACGGCGAAGAGCATTCTGCCAACTCGCCTTCGCCAATAACATTCGAGGCTGCAAGCAAATGCCCCGAAGTGGAAGTATGCGTGGGTCTGATGCCATACCAAGGCTACAACAAGGTGTGGGTGAAAGCCGGCGAATATAACTTCGAGAAGTTCGATATCGCCATACACACAGGCAATGCCGAGGTGGTGAAACTATTCGGCTTCGAAGCCGTGGCGGGCGACCTTCAAAAGGTGGAGGAACCAAACACCGTTGTAGTATCGCAGTCCACCGCCGACCTGATGAACATAGAGGTAGGCGACGAAATATGGGTGAAAGCCAACGTATTCTTGACCAACGAAAAGCCCGAAGTGCCTCACACCGTGGTGGCAATATACAAGGATTTTGCCAAAAACACATTCCTTAATCAGGTGAAGATTTTCAAGAACGATAATTTGCATTTGGCAAAAGAAAATCACAATTGGAACTATATGCACATGGTGCGTCTGAGCGAAGACTCGGACCCCGCCGACTTTGCCCGCCTATGGGAAGAGGAGTACTACAATGTGAATAAGGCAGATTTGGAAGAATACATTGCCGCCAATCCCGAAGAAAAGGAGTTTGCCGCAGACATAGAAGCCGAGATTCGCAAGAAGGTGCATCTTATCCCTTTGGACGAAATCTACTTTTATGGCAACTTCGAATCGACGGGTTTGTTCGAAACGGGCAGCAAATCGGCTCCCATCATACTAAGTGCCATAGCTCTTGCCATTATCCTTATTGCGTTTATCAACTTTGTCAACTTCTTCTGTGCCCTTATTCCGGCACATATCCGTTCGGCCAACATACGCAAAGTGTTCGGTGCAAGCCGTGGCACACTGCGTCGCAACTTTCTGTTCGAGTCTGTGGCGTTGGTGCTTTTGGCTATGCTGGTGGCGTTGTACCTTATAGTGGTGCTTAAGGATAGCTTTATCACCGGCTACGTAAGTTGCCCGCTGTCGCCCACCGACAACCTTCCGGTGCTTGGCCTTATGGTGGTGCTTATGGTGGCGTTGGCCATAGTGGCTACCATATACCCTGCCACCTACATCACCCGCACCAACACGTCGATGGCCGTAAAGTCGGGCTATGCCAACTCGGTGGTAGGTCGCCGATTAAGAACGGCATTGGTGAGTGTGCAATTTACCGTGGCAATGATACTGATGGTGGTAACGGCAGTGTTTTATGCACAATATCGCTACATGGCCAAGTTCGATGTGGGCTTCGACCGCGAAAACATCATCACCTTCCCCTCGGTAGAAGCGTCTGCCAAGCGCGAAACGGTGATAGAAAAACTTCTTCAGCACCCCGACGTGATGGACGCCACATCGTCGCACTTCAACATCTTCAGAGTCGGTGCCACATGGGGACAAAGATATGAAGACAAAACATACGAGATGCGAGCCAATGCAGTACGCTACAACTTTCCGGAGTTCTTCGGCTTCAAGCTCTTGGACGGCAAAGGCTTCACCCCAGAA
Organism: Bacteroidales bacterium; assembly: GCA_017522255.1. Taxonomy (GTDB): domain Bacteria; phylum Bacteroidota; class Bacteroidia; order Bacteroidales; family P3; genus HGM05376. The sequence goes on from JAFWZP010000075.1 coordinate 18,969, forward strand.
TCGGAACAGCGAAAGGAGATGATAATAATGCACTCGTTACACACCGACGTAGGTATACCACTGGACTACACCGACATAAACGACTACAAAGTAATAGGCATAACAACGGATATGTATCTCAACTCCGTAGGTCAGCAGTGTGCCCACAGCGTGTTCTTCTGCGACGAAAAGTATGGACATTATAACTTCTATGCCCGCCTTCGAGCCGGTGCCGACGTGGAGGCCTTTGGTAAATATGTGGATAAGACCATAAAAGAACTGTTCCCCTCGTCGGACGATGTGGAAATCTACTACCTCAACGAATATGCGGAGGGATTGTATAAGGAAACCAAGAAGGTAACTGTACTTATAGGCATGTTTGGGTTGGTGGCCATAGTTATAGCACTTATGGGAGTATTTGGCATGGTTATGTTCGAAACCCAGTACCGTCAACGCGAGATAGCCATACGCAAAGTGTATGGAGCTACAAGTGCCGAAATCATAAAGATGCTGGCTCGTCGCTATGCCGCCATAGTGTGTGTATGCTTTGTGGTGGCTGCTCCGGTGGCATGGCTTATCAGCACAAGGTGGCTCGAGAAGTTTGCCAACAAAGTGTCCATGCCGCTATGGCTCTATGTGGCTGTACTCGCAGTGGTGCTATTGCTCACCACCGCCATAGTAGTGTTCCGCTCGTGGCGTGCCGCCACCGAAAACCCCGCCGACGTGGTGAAGAGGTAGGGGGAGATATTAGATAATGACAAGTAACATGGGGTAATGTGCAAAAACAAAATACTTTTTGTACGTTATCCCTCTATTTCAAATATTTTGAGTAACTTTGCAACCATGTTGAATGTGGCTATATGCAGTGCTAAAAAACAGAATCATGGTGATATATAAGGCAATAAACAAAGAGTAACAATTATGGCAAAGGCAGGAAAACTATTGATATTGGACGATAACAAAGATATACTATCGGCGGTGAAGTTGATGGCCGAAAAGTATTTTGAAACCATAATAACCATTTCTAACCCCAATGTGTTGCTATCTACATTGCGGCAACATCGCCCCGATGTGCTACTGCTGGACATGAACTTCAGAGCCGGAGTGAATAGTGGCAACGAGGGGTTGTATTGGCTTCAAGAAACGCTTAAGATGTTTAGCGACATCAAGGTGGTGCTGTTCACTGCCTACGCCGATGTGCATCTGGCAGTGGAAGGTATGAAACTTGGGGCTTGCGACTTTGTTATAAAACCATGGAAGAACGACGAACTGCTTATTGCCCTGCAAAACGCCTACAACCTAAAGGATAAGAAAAGAAAAAAGACAGTGATGCCTGCCGTAGCTGCCACTCCTATGTTTTGGGGCGATAGTGCGGAGATGGCTCGCATACGCAACATAGTAAATCAAGTGGCTTCTACCGATGCCAACATACTTATAACGGGCGAAAACGGAACAGGTAAAGAAGTGCTGGCTCGCGAGATACATCAGTCATCGATGCGGTGCAGGCAACAAATGGTGTCGCTCGATATGGGGGCTATACCCGACACATTGTTTGAAAGTGAGCTGTTTGGGCATAAGAAAGGAGCCTTTACCGATGCCACTGCAGACCGTATAGGTAAGCTGGAAGTGGCAAACGAATCGACATTATTCATGGACGAGATAGGCAACCTGCCTCTACACCTGCAAGCCAAACTATTGGTAGCCATACAAAACCGAACCATTACACCGCTTGGAAGCAACAAACCGGTGCCTGTAGATATAAGGATAATATCGGCTACTAATCGCAATCTTTTCGAGATGGCAGATAGGGGAGAGTTTAGGCAAGACCTCCTTTATCGAATCAACACCATAGTGATAAACCTTCCTCCGTTGCGAAACAGAACTACAGATATAATACCACTTGCCAAAATATTCCTTGCCGAATATGCACAAAAGTATAGCAAGGCTATAACAGATATAAGCCCGGCAGCTTGCGAACAACTGATAGCATATCGCTGGCCGGGTAATATACGCGAACTGCAAAACACCATGCAAAAAGCCACTTTGATGTGCGATAGCGATGTGATAAAGCCTTCACACCTCGAACTTAGAGCAGTAGCATCTACATCAGCTGTGGGCGAACCTATAGTAACGCTCGAAGATTCGGAACGAAAGAATATTGCCGATGCCATATATGCTTGTAACGGCAACTTGTCGATGGCCGCTAAGAAGTTGGGTATAACACGACAGACATTGTACAATAAAATAAAACGTTTCGGATTATGAAACCTCCCAAAATACCTTACAGACATATAGCCTTTTACATAATATTGCTGATAGCAGTATGTGTAACCTGTGGTTGGCTGATAGCCGATGGTATATGGCTTTCGCTTGTGGTGGCAGTACCGGTCATAGTTATAATAACGAAGCGACTATTTGATATATACACAACCATCATCCACCAACTTGATTTTATATTTGAGGCGGTAAAGAACAACGACAACTCATTTCGCTTTGCCGAAAATCCAAGGAAGGTCAAGAATGCTTTTCTCAACTACTCGTTAAACCGTATAAAGGAAGTGATGGACGACTATAAGGAGCAAATACAACAACGCGAAAAGAACTTCGAATTGATAATGGAGTGTAGTAATGTGGGCATAATAATAGTACAATCAAACGGTTCTGTACTACAATCAAACAGCAAAGCCGCAACATTGTTTGGCATAGAACGCATAAGTCACATTGATAGGCTTAAGCCTTTGGGCGATGACCTTGTGAAGGTGTTGTATCATATACAGCCTACTGAACAGAAAACAGTACGTTGCCAAACCGAGACGGGCGAGATGAATCTGATGCTTACATGTGCTGCCATGACCATAAATAACAAAGACCTAAGGGTGATAACCATCAACAACATAATAAACGAACTCGACAGTAAAGAAGCCGAAGCGTGGGAAAAGATAACACGTATGCTTACCCATGAGATAATGAACTCCTTGGCACCTATAGCCTCAATAAGTAGCACATTGGTAGATGGCAAACATGATAGCGAAAAGATACTACAAGGATTGGAAACCATACATTCTACCTCCGATAGGTTGATGAACTTTGTGGCATCGTTCAGGTTGCTGTCGCGTGTGCCACAACCACAGAAAGCACCCGTTTATCTTGCCGATATAGTAGATGAGATATTACATTTGGTTGATGCTAATGATGTAGATATAATCGTAAACCTATCCCCCTCCGACACTATAATCTACGCCGACCGCACTCAGATAAGCCAGGTGATGATAAACCTGCTAAAGAATGCAATAGAGGCATGCCTCAACACAGTATCGGATACTAAACATCATATAGAGATAAATTCTACTATAGATGCAGCCGAACGTATAATAATAGATATAATAAATAGTGGACAAGCTATACCTGATGAAGAGCTCGACAATATATTTACGCCCTTTTTTACCACTAAAAAAGACGGAACCGGAGTAGGTCTTGCCATATCCAAACAGATAGTACGTTTGCACGACGGCTCGCTAACCCTTGTGCAAAATCAAAATGGAAGAGTGATATTTAGGGTAGTGTTGGAGTAAGCTGTGTGGATTTCAAACCAAAAGTCAAAAAGTTTTTTTGGCAGAATGTAAAAAAAGTAGTACTTTTGCAAATTATTTCACAACAAAGAATATAGTAAATGAAGAAGATTTTATTGCTGATAACTATAGCTGTTATTACTTTGGGTTCGTGCAGTACCGAGTTTAATCCTAACGATGAATGGAAAGAAACCATGGTGGTATATGGTTTGTTGGACCAAGACAGTGATACCACATGGATACGAGTTCAGAAATGTTTTTTGGGCGAAGGCAACTCGTTTGATTATGCTCATATAATGGATAGTTCGGTGTATGCTCCCGACGAGCTTGTGGTAACCATTACCGAGTGGTATGCCGAAGAACGTAATGGAGTGTTGACAAAGACTGCACTTACCGGACAGGTGTTTGAGTTTGCCTACAAAATGCTTACCGATAAGCCGGAAGGCGAATTTTTTGCTCCCAATCAGCCGGTGTATTATTGTCGCACCAAGGGTAAGTTGTATGCCGACAGGATATATGTATTAGAAGTGAAGAATACTAAGAGCGGTAATTATGTAACCTCCGAAACATCTCTTATAGGCGATGGCATACAAGTGAAACAGCCCTTGAACACATTCCAATTCAAAGATAGTCGCAATCGTAGTTGCATAGTGAAATGGACAGTGGACTATGATAAAAGAGCACGAGTGTTTCAGCCCGTGGTCAGGTTCTTTTATTTGGAACGCAATAAGGCCGACGAAAACGAAACTCCGGTGCTTAAGTATGTGGATATAGAAGGTAATGTATATCGTAATATGGGAAATACCAATCTTATGCAAGGCGATTTTTCTAAAGCAGAATTTGGTGCCTTGTTGAAAGAAAAGATAGGAGTGGACGAAAGCAAGCAACGCATAATGGTGGATAGTGTATACATTTTTATATATGCTGCCGACGAAAATATGAGCAACTATATGAGTGTAAGTACGCCGCCTACAGGCATAGTGCAAGAGCGTCCTATATTTTCTAATATCGATGGAGGATTGGGCATATTTGCCTCTCGACGCACCAAAATAAAAGAAAAGAAAAGTGCACCTACATCGCCAACCAACGACTACAGAAAGTTTATAGAAAGTTTAGGTTTAGGATTCTAAAAATCAATAAAATAAAAAAATAATAGCAATTTATTGTTGCTATGTCAAAATTTTTGTGTAACTTTGCAATTTCAAATGAAAACGATATTAAATTTAAAATCAATAGTTTAAATATAAATATATGAATATTACAAGAGAAAACATAGGCGAATTGGAGCTTTTGTTGAAAGTGGAAATAAGCGAAAGCGATTATAGCGAAAAAGTAGGCAAACAACTAAAAGAATATCAAAAGAAAGCTACCGTTCCGGGTTTTCGCAAGGGAATGGCTCCTCTTCCTTTGATTAAAAAGATGTATAAAAAAGCCATCGTTGCCGACGAAGTTCAAGGTATATTGTCTGAATCGTTGTTCAAATATATCGACGAAGAAAAATTGGAAATAGTAGGTTCGCCATTGTCAAACGATGAAAAAACAGGTGAAATAGATTTTGATGGTACTGATTTTGTATTCTATTTTGATGCTGCTTTGATGCCTCAAGTAGATATAAAATGGGATGCCGTTGGTGTTAAGAAGTATCAAATAAAAGTATCGTCGAAAGAAGTTGAAGAACAAATAGCCGAAGTGGCTCAACGCTATGGCAAGTTCGAAACTCCCGAAACAGCAGCCGAAACCGACTATATATACGGAAAAGCTGTAGAAGTGGACAAGAACGGCAATGTAGTAGAAGGTGGTATGAATACTTATCTATCGATGGATTTGTCGAAGATAAAGAAAGACGATATCAAACAAAGTTTTATAGGCAAGAAAGCCGAAGACAAAGTGGTGTTCAATCCTTCAAAAGCATTGGACGTTGAAACAATAGAAAAAACATTCCGTTTGGATAAAGAAGAAGCCAAAAAGTTGAAATGCGATTTCGAAGTTACTTTGAGCGGTATTTCGCGTATAACACCTCACGAACTGAACGAAGAATTGTTTGCTAAAGTATTCCCGGGCGAAGAAGTAAAAGATGTAGATGCTTTCAAGAAACTTTTGAAAAAACAAATAGAAAAGTCTTACGACGAACAATGCCAAATGCTTTTCAATGCCGAAGTGCGTAAAGCTCTTATCGATCAATTCTCGGCTGAAATACCTACCGAATTTTTGCAACGTTGGTTGGCATCAAGAGGCGAAAAAGACCTTACTCTTGAATCTATAAAAGAAGAATGGGAAGAAAAATATCTTTCTGCTATTAAATGGGAATTTATCGAAGCTGCTTTGAGAAAGATAAAAGACATCGATCCTACTCAAAACGAAGTGGTAGATTATATCAAAGGTATAATGAGCCAACACAATTTGCGTAAAGACGATGAAGATGAAAAGGCTTACAACGATCGTTTGGAAACAACAGCACGAAACATTGCCGGCAACAGAGAAAGTTCGGGACAAATATACGAACGCTTGTATAGCGATAAGTTGTATGCGTTGCTTAACGAACAAATAAAACCTGAAGTAGAAAAAGTAACTATGAAAGAATTTGCTGAACGCAATAAGTAATTTGTATTTAAGGTTTTTACATATTTTGCGGGGCTATATGGTTTATTCCATGTGCCCCGTTTTTTGTGCCCGAAAACAAAGTCTTCGAAAGATGTACCGAAGAAAGTACGAGAGTGATAGTCTGCAAACTTCGATTGGTATAGTCGATAAAGTACGAGAGCGATAGTCTCCTAATGCCTTATCTGAAATCTCCTAATGGCGTTAGGAGGGTGTCCTAATGCCATTAGGAGGGTGTCCTAACGCCATTAGGAATAGCTCCTAATGCCATTAGGAGACTATCGTAATCGAAGTTTCTCGACTATCACTCTCGAAGTTTGTCGACTATGCGTCTCGAACTTTGTAAACTATCGTTATCGAATAAATGAAAAAATGGTTGCCAAACAATTGTAGGCAGAGCTAAAACTAATTGTGAGTATTGTATGAAAAAAGGGCTGAAACATTTGTTTCAACCCTTTGCTGTAATTCTAATTTTATGTTTTATTTCTACGAAACTATTCTTTTACTATTCTACAACATTGTCCGTCTATTTTCAATACATACACGCCTCTTTGCCATGTTTGGGTATTTATTATAAAGCTGTCGGAAGTGGCTGTGTATTCAGCTATCAATTGTCCATATACGTTATATACCAATATGTTTTTGGTGTTTACATTTTCGATATTGATATAGTTGCGACATGGATTTGGATATAATTTAATGTTGATGTCGGCCATGTTTTCGTGGATAGATACTTTTTCGTTCAATACGCAAACTCCTGTTAAATCGAAACCTCCCGAATTAATATTGGTTGGATAAGGGTCGTTAACTATGTTGCCAAAGGCATCGTAGGTAGCGTGCTGAGGGTCGATGGTTCCCACTACATCAATGATTTTCACATGAGTGATATTGTTGATATTGATATTGGCACTGTCTCGTAGTTCTTCCAAATCAAATGGAGTACCCCAACCCACACGATATTTGCCGGCAAGGTTGTTGATATTGGTAGCATCGATGGTACCATCGCCACGCACTTGTTGGTCGGTAGGTGTAAGCGAAGTTGCAGGGAAGCGTACAAAGTTTACGCCATCGGAACTTACTTCCACAAATGCAAGTTCAAGGAAATAATCGTTGAAAGAGTTTTCGTAAACTGCGAAATCAAATCCTTCGCCGTTGATAATAGGCTTTTCGAATGTAAGGATTGCATAACCGCCGTCGCCTAAACTGATGGCATTAGTTGTAGTTTCGCCGGCAGGTCCTACTGCATTTGCTTCGTTGCCAAACGATGCTCTTTCGCCTTGTTCGGCTATATCCATATATCCGCGTTCCACGGTGCAGGCAGTGGCCCAATTCTTTATTCTGCTGTCTTGATAGTGAACGGCTGTACATCCTTCGCTACCTACTATACCGCAGAAGCGGTTAAGGTTGGGGTTGCTTACAGGTTGTGTTGTCAATTCTTTCCAATATCCTTCGTAAGTATCTTCGGTATATCCACCACAGAAGTAGTCGCCTACTGTTACCACATCACCGTTCGATACAACGTATGCGTTGCAATAGTCGTATGGGAATGTGCCGTTTACGCTATACATTGCATAACCTTCGGTAGTAAGACTTAGGGTATAGTTATTGTCGGTATACGACATTGTGTTTATGCTTCCGTTGTTTAGAGTTACGGCAAAACGGTCGTCGGCATTGTCTATAGCTTGTAGCATAGCAGCAACGGTTATACTGTCGGTGCTGCTCCAACGGTAACCCCATGCAAGACCTATGTATTCTTCGGCAGTTTGGTTCATTACAAAGTTTGCAGTAAGTATGGCTTGGTTGTCGCCTTCGCCAACCCAATATACAATCTCTTCGGGAGTAATAACAGGAATGTATGGGTCTTCGGGGCGTTCTTCGGGAACGGTTACCGGTGTTATTTCTTTCAACCAAACGTATGAGTAGCTTGTGTAGCTGCCATAAGTTGGGTCGTCGATAACTACAGAGTCGGCAATGGAGGCACATGCAAGGTCGCCCCATTTTACAAATTCACCGTTCTTTACATATTGTTGGTCATAGCCAAGCATAGCACCAATGCCGTTGATATTGTATATCCAATAGCTTCCTGTGGTTGTTGATAATATAGTACTGCTGTCGGTATATGTTATATCGGTTATTCCATAAGCGTTAGGGGTATAAGCTAAGCGGTAGTCGTTGCTTACTATGGAATCAATAATCGTTTTAACTGTTACGCTATCTTGGTCGAAGCGGAAGCCCCAAGCCAAAGCAGTGTCGGGATTGTTCCAGTTGATGGCAAGTACGACCTCGTTGTCTCCTTGTCCTATCCAATAGATAATGCTGTCGGCACTTATAGTAGCATCAGCCAATAGTATGGTGTCGTTGTCATCATCGTTTCCGCCACCTGTAGAACCATTAGGCTCGGGCACAGGAGTGGCAGTAGTGGCTGTAAAAGCACAACCATCGGAAAACTCCATAACATCGCCATTGCTTATAGCTTGACTGCTTACTCCGGAGGCATACGAGCCATTAACGGTGTAACACCACCATAGCTCGGTAGATAAATTGTAGGTTGCATCGGAGTACGAAATTTCATCGATAAAACCACTCGACACACCTGTGATAGATAGACGCGTGTCGGCATTGTCGATGGCTGTAAGCATATCGGCTGCTGTAATGCTGCCATTCCAACGATAGCCCCATGCAAGACTTTGTGCCGGCGACGCTTCGTCCCAACTTACAACAAGTATTGCTTCGTTGCTTCCTGTGCCTATCCAATACTGAATATCTGAAGTTGAGATAGTTGGGGTTTTGGTTAGTGTTTCTCCCGACTTGGGGTGATTTAAATTTTGAGCGTAAGCTCCCGCCATTGATATCGAAAACGATACCAATAAAGAAAATAATACTTTCTTCATTTTTAATAATATTTTATCTGTTTATTTTATATGATTTGTTTGTTAGTTTGTATTCTTTCTGCTTCATTGAAAAGAAGAGGCACTTATCGGATAGTGCCTCTTCGCACTTTGAAATTAATAATATTATAACTTATAGGAAAACAATTTTCGATGGTCCTACTCCACATTCTTTTTTAGAGATGAAAGTGCCTTTGGCATCAAATACGTATATATCGCCATTGGTTTGATAGTTTTGTGCATCGGCAATGTATACATTCTGCGTAATGGGGTCGATACCTATGCCGTAGGGCGATACAAGGGATTGGCTTGCTGCATAGCTCCATGGGGTTTCTACAAAGGAGGTAAGGTTTATTTTGGTAAACACTTGTTGCCCTGTAACCCAATTGTAATTGTAAACTAAGGCATACACATCATTATATACTGCAATATTGCTTGCCGGAATATCAATTTTTTGTACAGCCTTACTTCCCATATCCAATACACTTAGATAGGACGAAACATCGGCGTAGTTGCCATTACATACCACCATTATTCGGCCTTGTCCTATTGGTTTCACTTGTTTGGGGTTCAAGCCTATGGTTATTTTTTCTTCGACAGCAAAGGTGCTTAGGTTAATCACACTCATAGTAGAGTCGTAAAATGTTGTACCCGATGCATCTTGGTCCCAAGCATGTGCCACATATAGGTAGCCGTTGTGGGCATATAGGTCTTCACATTTTCCACCTTCGGTTTGGCATTGTGCCACTATGGATAGGGTTGCAGTATCTATCTTCACTACGGTTTTGTCGTAGCACGACACGTAGGCATACCCTTCGTAGAATGCCACTTCGCGTGGCTGTTTGCCGCTTAGTGGTATTTGACGAATGGAATTTCCTGTTTTGTAATCAATCACTTCCATAGTGTTCGAGCAGTTTACCACCACATACATCTTGCCACCATATATCTCGATATCGTTAGCCACATCGCCAAGTCCTCTACCGTTTTTTGAGGCAAAATAGTCGTTGGCAATGGTATTGTCGGTAGCCGAGTAGCGGCTTAGTTCGGCATCGTTGCCTCCCCATACACCTTCGTTGAGGATATACACACGGCCATCGTTGGATGGAGAGGTTTCGTTGTTGTTGTCATCACCTCCTTTTTCGCACGAGAATAATGCTGTACTTATTACAGCCATTGTCATTAATTTAAATAATGTCTTCTTCATATCTGTTAATGTTTAAAATGAATAACTTACGTTTATTTTATAGTTTCGTCCCATCATTGGGTAGTTCTTAATCACTTCGTATTGCACATCAAAAAGGTTTAGTACCTGAGCTTGAATAGTCATCTGTCCATTCTTTAGTGTTATGTTCTTGGATAATGTTATGCTTTGATCCACATATCCATGCACAAGATTGTTGTCGGTGTTCTGAGCCAAGCGGTATCTGTCGCCTACACATATTATATTATATCCTATGTCGAAGTAGCGAGGAATTTCGAGATGAAGCATCGCCCCACCCGAGTGTTTGGGAGTATAGGGTATCTGTTGATTGTAGGTTTTTGAGCCTTCGTCTGTCTTATCCATCGCACTCTGATAAGAATAGTTGAGAGCAACAGACAAGACAGCATCCGACAAGGTGGGACGTTGAGCGAAGTTTGATAATGAGACCTCCACCTTGGCATCCAGGCCCAATATATCTACACGACCTATATTCATCATAGACCATAGGAAAAGACTTTGTGATGGGATGGCCACTATCTTGTCCGTAACTCGGTTGTAGTAGCCATCCATAGTGGCTACAAGGTATAGGTTATCCTTATATTTGGTGTAGGATAGTCCTATGTTGTTTTGCAAAGCCTTTTCGGGATTTAAGTCCTTGGCTATGGTGTAATAATACATCTCGCTAAAATTGGGTATGCGGTAGTTTTCTTTAAAAAAGTAGCGTATCATAAAAGATTGTTCTTTCCATGGTTTTACGGATATTCCCACGTAGGGCGAAAAACGTTGATATTCTTTTGTAAAATTGTTGCAAACATATTCCTGTATGGTGGTGGAAAGTATGTTGCCCGAAATGGATATACGTTTGGCTTTATAGCTCATGGCAAGCACGTTAAGCCATGTGTAACGATTCACCTCGTTGTTGGCAGCCATATTGGAATGCAGTGTGTTTATAGCCCCGTCGGTAGAGTAAGCCACTTTAAAATTCTTAAACATATAGTACTGAGCTGTGCCGGAAAGGTATCCTTCTTGTTGCAAATATTCGTTTCGCAGATAGCCGTCGGCGTTGAGGGCTGCTGTATCTTCGTATATACATTCCGAAAGGTTGTACTTGCCGTTCACTTGTATTTTCCATTTCTCGGATAATACGTTTTGATAGTTTATTTGAGTAAAGAACACTTTGTCGTACATGCGTTCGGATGTTTTCTGAGTATAGAAGGTTGTAGGTCCGGGCAGGTTGCGATACGATTGGTTGTAGTGTACCTTGGTAGTAAGAATTTGATTTTGCTTTGGAGTGTAAAATATTCTAAGGTCGGCCATACCCATCTTCACCTCCGAGTTTTTGCGATACTCGCGCGAACTGCTGTCGTTGCGATTGTTGGTGTAGTAGAGTGTGAACGGATAGTCGCCATCGCTTTGCATATAGTTGGCAGATAGTGATATCTCAAGCTCGTCGTTTATATACTGGTTCCACAGAAGCGATGGGTTGATAAGTCCAAACGAGCCACCTTCCAAGCGTAGTTTCATATCGGTTTTGTTCCATTTATTCACTCTGGGCTTTTTGCTTTGCACATTTATCACATTGCCTGCTGCAAAAGAGCGTGCTGTTTGGAATATATTGTCGGTATTGCCATTTGCAAACGAAATGTGGTCAACATTGTCCAGCATATAACGGCCTATGTCTATCTGTCCGTTTTGGCAGTCGCTTACAGCCACACCATCTAGTGTGAGTGTCGAGAATTGGGAGCCTAATCCGCGTGCCGACACTGTTTTTACACCGCCCACCCCGCCATAGTCGCGGATAACCAAACTGCTTATACCACGCAAGGCATCGGATAGCTGTGTGGCATTGATACGCTCAATATCGGTATCCGACACCACTTGAACAGGAGTTTGCGAACGCACCTCTGTGGGTGTTTCGGCACCTAATATTATACGCACCTCTTTAAGAGTTTCGGTTTTCAAGGTATCTTGGCACAATGCCACTTTGGTTGATAATAATAAGATAACTGCTGCGGTTATCTGTTTCATTGTTCTCATTCTTCGTTTACTATTTTGATGTTTACAAAATAGCTTCCGTATCGAAATAGTGAAAATTCAAAGACATTCTTTCTGCAATGTGTCTGTCATTTCAAGCTCTTTCCGCGAAAGCTTCAAATCTCCGACTTGGCAGGTCTTCTGACTTACTCCCCCCCGGCCATGCCTTCCCATGCTTTATACTGCACAGTGGCAATTTGGATTGTTTATGACCGTGGTTAAAAAGGAGCTTACAGCAGCGGGACTGTTCAGGACTCTCACCTGATTCCCTTTTCACACATAGCGAAACGACCGTTCGCTTGCGAACCAAATCGGGTGCAAAGGTACAAACTTTTTTTCAATTACAAGGAAAAAAGTGCAATAAAAATTGAAAGAAATATGCTATGTAGCGTAGTATTAGCAGATTATTATATAGAAAAATCTATAGATTCTTATACCATAGAACCTATAGATTTAGAGATATCCAAAAGAAAATCGAATATTTTTTCTTCAAATATTTTATTTCTAAAACAATAACATAGAAGGATTGAATATAGAATATAAAGTAGTACTACCTTTCTTTGTTTTTAAAAAGGAACTTGACTCAGATAATATCTTTTTTAATTCTTTTTCAGGTATGTTTAATTGTAATTTTTCTTTTATATCTCTCATTTTGTATGAACCACCCTGCTTTAATAATAAAATAATTTCTTCTTTTATCTCGGAAATCGATTTTGAATTTGTGATAGGAACTTTCACTACATCACCTTTAATATCAACCAATTTCGCACCCTTATCTATCAGTAATAAATTTGCACATTTCTCTTTTTCTGCAGGTTGCCTAACAAATATTTCTCTTTTTTTCTTCAAGCCATCACATACCCCAGACCATGTACCTCCTTTTTCATCAGATTGTGCCACATAGATTTCTGAAGCAAGACCATATATTATAGAATTGCGAGCCATTGCAAGTTCAACACTCCAAGGTGATTTTGGGAAAAAGGTGCTTAAGACTAAAACATCACCTTCAATAATTTGTTTATAATACTTTTTCATTCCACTATTAAAAGTTGAAATTCCTTGAGGTAAAACAATAATGCTCTGCCCTTGATATTTTAAAGTGGAGTCAAGTGCTTGTTTGTCAACTCCTTTTGCAAAGCCACTTACAACAACTTTGTATTCAGAAGAAGCTTTTTTTGCAACATTATCAGTAAATAGTAAAGAAGATTCATTTGCATTACGAGAACCTACAATGGCAATAGATTTCTCTTTTAAAATCATTTTATTACCTTTCGTATATAATATAAGTGGTGTATTGTACTTCAAATTTGCTTTCAAAATTGGTGAATAATCTTCTGAAGTTACAGGAATGATATTGTATCCTTGATTCAATAAATCCTCAACCATAAAAGAATAATTTATTAATTCAGACTTAGTCTGATTTAGCAACAAAATTTCTTCCTGAGTTAAATCAAAGTTTAAAAAATTATCCGATTCAAATAAATCAATGATAGTTTTGCCTTGTTTGAATGCAAACACAATCATTTCATTCTTTTTTGAAATCCAAATTTTTGGTGTATGTGCTAATGCCACCCAATATGTTAATTCTTGATTCATACTAATTCTCCTCCTAATGTCTTTGCTATTGTTACTGGGGCAATCATATCTGCTCCATATTTGGTTAATATGGTACCTATCTCTTTAATTGTAGCTCCGCTATCGAAGATATCATCAAGAAGAATAATTCTCTTGTTTTTGATTTCTTCAGGTTTTTCATAGTCGAAAGCATCTTTAATATTATCTCTTTTAGAATAAGCATTTTGATATATTTTTTGTTCTTTTGTAATTCTTGTTTTTTGCAAATTATGACTTATTGGCAATTTCAAAACACTTGCAAATTTTACTGCAAAATTTCTCACTAATTCTCCAGAATGAGTTGGTGGAACATAAACAATCATATCAAAATGCTGACTTCCAAAAGTCTTTCGAAATGCCTTAAGGGTTAATCTTAACAAGAAGTCTGGAAAATCACCACCATTCTCATATTTTGAGCGATGTATTGCATTTCCAACATTCGATACTCCATAATAAGAGGCTGCAACACCATTTACCATTTTCGAACCTTTAGTTTCTACATCTAATATAGGAAAATATGTTTCCCTAAACTCTTTAAGTCTATCAACCCATTGCTGATTAATAAAAATGTTTATTGGGATAAGATTGGTATTATCACAATTATTATATGACTCAGATGTTTCATTGTCTAAAAAATCACAAAGAAATTGCATGCGAGGTTTTGTGGTATAAACATACTCTCGCATAGCATCTAAATCCTTTAACTTCGCAATTCGTAACTCCTCAAAAGATTTAGTATCTAATGGTTTTGCATTATATTGGTATTCATATTTTTTACTTTTACCATACAAAACCTCTTTAATAATGTTTTGTTCAATCAAATCGGATTTGATAACCCTAATCTGTGTTTGTTTGAGGTTACATGCTTTCATAAGATTTCGTTCACCAAGAGGTTCTATTTTTAATTTTTCTATTACACGTTCGTAATATTTTATAGCAGGTCGTCCCCCTTCAATAAACGATTTTGGTAATTTTAAATCCTCTTCAATTCCTCCTTTGTCTTTGCTTCCATTGTAGAATAAAATGATTGTAGTAGGTTTTCCATCGCGACCTGCACGACCTATCTCTTGATAGTAATGAATTGGTGATGCTGGAATTTGCGTGTGAATAATAAACCGCACGTCAGGTTTGTCAATACCCATTCCCAAAGCATTGGTTGATACTACACATTTGTACTTATTGTCCATCAAATTGTTTTCGATTTCTTTCCGAGTATCTGCATCTAAACCTGCATTGTAATCAATGGCGTTTATTCCTACATATTTTAACCATTTTGCATAAACTTCGGTATCAACACGAGTTCCTGTATAAATAAAACCCGTACCATCAATATTATTTAAATTTTGTGCTAACCAAATCATTTTTTCATCTTCTGAGGAAACTTTAATTACATACAAATTAAAGTTTTTCCGACGCAAATCGCCTCGTATGGTCGTGATACTTCCTCCTATTTGCCTTTCAATATCAGTTTGTACACGTTTCGTAGCAGTGGCAGTTGTAGCCAATATAGGCAAATGTTTAGGCAACAAATTTACCAAATTGATAATTCGTCGAAAAGCTGGTCGAAAATCGTGTCCCCAAACACTTATGGTGTGTGCTTCATCAACTACGATCATTGAAAGATTCATTTTCCGCGTAGCCTCAATCCATTCTTGATTTTCTTGTCTTTCTGGTGCTATGTAAAGAATCTTTATTTTCCCACTTATGGCATCTTGGATGTTTTGGGTGTTTTCTTCTGATGTTTGCTCTGAATTTATGTATCTTGCTGAAATACCTTTATTGTTCAGTGCTTTCACTTGGTCTCGCATCAAAGCTATTAAAGGTGAAAACACAATAGTAATTCCTTTAAATTGCGTTGCAGGGAACTGATAGCATAACGATTTGCCAAATCCTGTTCTTTGAATCATAAGTATGCGACTACCATTCAAAATTTTGTCAATAGCTTTCCATTGATCATCGTAAAAATGATCTATTCCAAAAGTACTTTTTAATTTTATTTCTGCTTCTTGTCTTGTCATATTTGTCATTTTAGTACGATTATGGGATTCCTTTTGAAATCAGAATAATATCTAAAGAATTCTATTATTAGAAAGATAGCAAGCATTCACATTGAAATTTATACAAACAATTATTCCAAAAAAATCCACAATTTTCATTACTACTGCACGAAAAACCTAAATATTTATAGATGAAAGATAATAAATTGATAGTCAGTATTTTTTTTGTATTTTCTGTTTTTTTTACATATTATTTTCTGTTTGTTTCAGTTTGCAAAGTTACAAACATTTTCGGAAACAACAAAGGATTTTAATATTTTATTTTCGGAATTATAAATACGCAATACGTACCCCTATTTTTCAGATGCTTGGGAATAAAATCAAATCTCTCTATTATAAAACTTCTCCAACCACACATATAAAATTGCTTTTTAGCACAGTATTTCTATATCCCAAGGCTTGGGATATTCGTCTCAAGCCTTGGGATATATATTTCAAGGCTTGAAATATTCGTCCCAAGCCTTGGGATATATTTTATATGTAGTATTAAGGAAGTTTTATAGCGGTAATAAAAAACTTTTTTGGTGGGTGTAGCAAGAAATACCGGCACAAGCCGGGCGGCACAACATGGGGGGGCGTATTGGTGTAAATCGGTAGTAAGAAATAATATAGTTGCCATAAGATGTAATTGTATTGGATAGTAATAATATTTTGCATAAATTACTACCTGCGAAGTCTTAAGGCTTGATTTGCTTCTGGAAAATTATGATAGAAAATATTTGTGTATATTAGAAAAAAATAGTATTTTTGCCGTGTTTATCTTACGCGTAAGATAAAGTTAAAAATGGATTAATTAAAAAGCTATAGTTATGAAAAATAAATTATTACGAGGAGTATTGTTGGCTTATGCATTATTATTCTCGATAGTAACGAAGGGGCAAAATTGGAGCGATTATGTCTTTAGTACTGCTATTGATACTACCAAATGGCATGATATAAGTGTTGGATCTACCACAATTATTGGTTCTAATGTTAATGACACAGCCACAGGATTGTTGGATATAGGATTTAATTTCTTTTTTGGTAATAGTTATTACAATAAGTTTAGTGTTACAGAAAATGGTTCGTTAGGTTTAGGTAATATTGCCATAGGTTCGGTAGGTAATTCGGGAACCTTTGGCTACTACACTACGTCTATACCTAAGATTTCGCCTTTTGCACGTGATAATGCTACCGGGACTACCGGTTATGTAAAATATAAACTTGTAGGTCAGGCTCCAAACAGGGTGTTGGTGGTGGAATATTATATTACCATACCCATCACTATTTCCTTTCAGATACAGTTGTTTGAGGGTAGCAACGATGTAATAATGGTTTATGGCAATACCAATCAGGGTGCTAACACCTATTATCAAGTAGGAATGGGCGATATAGATGGATGTTACCTGATAGATACTGACGATAATACATCGCATTTTTATGCAACCTCACATTATAATATTCAAAATACCACCATACCTGCTTCTTATCGCTATTATAAGTATGCATGGCAGCCTGCTTTGTGTCCAATGCCTATCAATATTATATCGGTATCGTTTGATGATGCTATTGCATTGTATTGGGACAATTTGCAGGGATATAATCCGCAGGGGTATTTGGTCGATTATGCTGTTACGGGTACAAATGATTGGCATACGATGCAAACAAACTCTACTACTAATTGTACTATTCCCAATCTTTTGCCATCTCAATCGTATGACATTAATATAAGGGCATTATGCTTAGGCGGTGATGTGAGTGATACCCTTAGCTTGCATTACCGTACTGTTTGCACAAATAACTTGCCTATACCTTTTACGGACAATTTTGAGGGATATACTTTTGCTCAAACCATTGATCTGCCTACTTGTAGTTGGTATACTCTTACTAGCTCTACTTCTTCTACAATAGGACGACCTACATTGTATACTTCTACATCTTCGGGTAGTGTCAATACTTGTATGAAACTTAGTACATCGGGCGAATATTACTTTATTACATATCCTATCGATATAATGGATAATCCTTTGCAATCGTTGCAAATATCATTTAGGGCTTATTCTTCTTTGCTGGGCAATACCAAGATGGTGGTAGGGGTAACAAAATCGGTAATGAATTTTCAAAGTCCCGATTTATCGTCATTTTATCCTATAGACACATTAGATTTAGACGACCAATGGCAGCAATGGGATGTTAGTTTGGCCGATTATCCTATTGATAGTACGGGTAGTTATATAGCCATGCGTTGTTATTCTATACAGGGTACACAAACAGTATACTTAGATGATGTAGAGGTTATGCCCATACCCTCGTGTCAACGACCTGCAATGCTTGAGGTGTTCGAAAATTCATCTACAAGTTTGGGATTGCGATGGAATGTAGTGGAAGGCAATGATGAATATGAGGTGGTGTATGGATTGCATGGGTTAGACCCCAACAATCCTACCAATAATTTTTATGTGATGGATACTGCTGTTCTTTTGGAAGATTTGATAGCGGATACTACGTATGACATATATGTGCGAACATTATGTGGTGATGGAGGTGTAAGTCGTTGGAGAGGTCCTCTAACAGTAACTACAGGTAAAATAAATATACCTACTTCGGGTATGGTAGATATGTATACATGTAATGCTATGGTTAGCTATAGTGTTCCCTCATCTTCAACTTATACCAATAAATCTATTATTACATTGTATTCCACATCGCCTGATATGGCGTTTGAAATAAATGGTTCGGTGCAATTTAGCAATTCATCATCTAATAGTATGTTGTATATATTTGATGGCCCCGATACTAATGCACCTATTATATATTCTATCAATATTGTTGATAACGATATAAATGTAGTCTCATCCGAGGCTTCTGTTACTATTTTGATATATAATAAATATAGTAGATTGAGGTCGGTTGCATTAGATGTTAATTGTGTGGCGCCATCTGAGTGTAGCCTTATCAATGATATAACAGCACAGGTAGATGGTAGGTCTGCTTTATTTAGATGGTATCATCAAGGCGAAATATCCAATATTATGGCATATAATTATCGAATGATGCAAGGCGAAACAATAGTGGATAGTGGTACAACATCTCTGCATTATAAATTATTATCAGGTTTGTCATTTGATACTTTATATACTTTTATGGTGCGTGCCAAGTGTAACGATGGTTCCTATACTCAGTGGAAAGAGAAAACTTTAAAAATTTCAGGAAGTGTATTTATTGGTAATGATTTATCTTCATATAATTATTATATTCCTGTTGCACCTCGAATGCAGTATAATTATAGTCAGCAATTGGTTCTTTCGTCCGAAATAGGAGAGCCGGGAATGATAACCGGTTTGACTTTTTTTATACGTGGCAACAACATCGCCAATGATACTATAGAAAGGAGTATTGATGTATATCTTGGACAAACATACATGAATGATTGTGTGACTTTTGAAACCAATAATATGCATCTTGTATATAGTGGGTCTTTTGTTGCTAATGGAAATGAATGTAAAATAGTGTTTGATTCTGCATTTTATTATAATGGTTACGATAATTTGCTTATAGCAGTTGACGACAATTCAGTTTCATCAATAGGGGAATATCATACTTTTGAAACACACATAGTTGATCATAATACTTTGTACAAGCAAAGCAGTAGCGATATATTGCCTTCAATGCTTCAATCTTTGATAGGAATTAATACAGCGCGTTATCGCAACAATATGTTGATAGATATAGATAGAAGTGGACAATGTATTTCGCCATACATTTATGTAATGAACAGAGATACTGGGAGTATAGATATATTATGTACACAGGGTAATGCCGAAAGTCATTGGATAGTATCGTACAAAGAGAAATATGCTATGCAGTGGGTGGTGGTTGATACTATAGCAGTAAGCGACGATATATATGTAATAAGTGGTCTTACTCCAAATACAACATATCACATAAAAGTAGAAGCAATGTGTAATAATGGAAATAAAAGTCGCATAATAACTGCTTCTACTACTTGTTTGCCTATAACAGAATTGCCATATTACGAAAGTTTTGATAGCTATACAGACAATACACTTCCTTGTTGGAATACTTATTCGGTCGAAGATACAGCATCGTATGTGGTGGTAAAGAACAATAATTTTCCTCTTACTGGACCCGGAGCATTGCATATACGATCTGCATTAAACACTTGTTCGGTCGCTATATTGCCTAAATTTGCTACTTCTATCGATAGTTTATATATTACTTTTGCTCTACGTAAGGCATATAGTGATAATGTGATGTCTGAAATAGAGGTAGGTATAGTAGAAGACCTTGATGCAGTGCAAACATTTCAAAGAGTTGCTATAGTGCGAGCTACATCTGCTTCGAATTGGGAATACCACACTATATCTTTTGAAAACTATCTTGGGCAAGGAGGATACATAGCACTCTATACGAGAGATAGAAACACTTCGGTATACATTGATAATATTGAGGTGTCGAAAATTCAGAATTGTAGTCGTCCTACTGATATTGTAGTGGATAATATTGTTGGTACTTCGGTTGATGTGTCGTGGGTTGATGATAATGCAATGGAGTATATAATAGAGTATGGTACTTTTGGGTTCGAAAAAGGTTCGGGTACAATGCTATCAACAGTTAATACAACTATAATACTACAAAATTTATTACGTAATACATTGTATGATTTATATGTTCGTTCTGTGTGTTTTGATGGTGATACAAGTTTATATTTTTATCCTATTTCATTCAGGTCTGAGTGTGGTTCGATGATGCAGTTGCCTTATCAAGAGAATTTTGATGATTATGCAAGTGTCAGCCAGATGCAAATGCCTAATTGTTGGCATTATGGAAGTCTAATAGGAACAAATGCGTCTAATTTAAAATATCCATACATTGACTACGAAAATGATGCAAATGGTCATGGTGCATCAATAAGGTTGGGTACAAACAGAACTTCGTATCAGTCGAATACCTACTATTCTTATTTTACACTTTTGCCTATCGATTCTACATCGTATGGAGCACGCGAATTTATGCTCGATTTTAAGGTGAAGAGAATGAAAGAAGCCGTTTCTGTTGATAATAAATTGTTGTTAGGTGTGATGACTGACCCCGATTCGATACAGACTTTTGTATGTGTGGATACTATTTATTGTACTGCCGATACAGGAGTATGGCAACGCTTTAGTGAAGTGAATCTTTATAATTATTTAGGGCAAGGAAAGTATATTACGTTCCTTACTAGAACATCAGGCTCGTATATTTCGGATTTTTGTATAGATGATATAGTAGTAAATTTGATACCAAGTTGCTATAAACCTATTGATGTGCATGTAACAACTGTTACACATTCTTCTGTATCTATAGCTTGGACCGAACGAAATGTTGCAACTAATTGGGTTATAGAGTATGGTGAGGCTGGGTTTGTACCTGGAACAGGTTTGTTGGAATTTACTTCTTCTAATCCATGCACTATAATAGGATTACAACCAAATACCATGTATGATTTTTATGTGCGTTCGATATGTGGAATGGGTGATACTAGTAATTATTCTTATTTATTGACAACTATCACAGGGCAAGTGCCGGCTACGATGCCTTATAGTTATGATTTTGAAACCGACGACGAATGCGATAAATGGTATTCAATCTCTAATGGTTTATCGCAATGGAATCGAGGTGATGCTATTGTAGCAGAGGGTTTATATTCAATGTATATATCGGCTGATGGCGGTGTTAGTAATAGCACACAAAATACTATTGTCAATGCTTCGATACATCGAGATATTGATTTTGGAATAGTTGATACTGCAGTGTCTATTTCTTTCAAAGCAAGGGTTGGGGGAAACCCTTCGGCTAATACTGATGGATTGATGGTATTTTTGTTGGATTCGATGATTATACCACAATCTTCATTTTCGCCACAAACAACGCCTTGGGGACATATAGATAGTCTTGAAACTATAGGACGAGTAATAAGAGGTACTAATACGTACAATGATTATTACTACGAACTAGACGAAGTGTCGGGAGTAAAACGCTTAGTTTTTTTCTATTATAACCAATCTTCGGATTATTATGTAGGTTATCCTGCTTCGGTTGATGACATAACTATAGATTATATTTCTTGTGCATATCCTTCTAATATAGTAGTGAATGAGGTATATTCATCATTTGCCAATATATCGTGGACAGGTAGTGCATCAGGATATTATTTATATTATCGTAGAGATAATCAAAATTATTTTGATTCGGTATATACTACCGATAATTATGTAACACTTACAGGTTTGCAACCCGATGAGAGATACACCTATGCGTTGAGGTCGGTATGTGGTAATCAGTTGAGTAGTATTTCAGAGTTAGGAGAATTTGTAACTTTACAAGAGTTGGCTCAACTTCCATACTATTGTGGATTTGAACCTACAGAGAGCGAAAGTGCTAAATGGCGATTATACAACGGGAATGCACAAAACAAATGGTGTATAGATACGGCTGTGAGATCTTTGGGAAATTATTCGTTGTATGTGTCAGATAGTGATGGTGCTACTAATACTTGCAATACCCAGCACCCATCTGTTGTGTGGGCTTATCGTGATTTTTATTTTCCTATTGTTCCCGAAACGGAGAGTTTTGGATTATCGTTTTCGTGGAAATGTAATGGAGGAGATTATCGAAATAACCTTAAGGTGTTTATGGGGCCTCCAGCTGAAGTATGTGGAGGTGAAACGATTACAGCGATTGTTCCGAATGATGCAGTATTACTCGCCGAGTTGAATGTTGAATTTTATTTTGATGAATTCTATATAGTGTTGGATGCCGAAAATTATGCAGGAACTATACAACGATTATACTTCTGTTGGCAAAATAGTGTTGTTGTTTCGGGTAATATTCAGCCTCCTGTTATAGATAGAGTACGCATATCTTCGTCTGTTAATGGTTGTGTGATGCCTCAGATTATGGTAGATTCGTTATATACTTCGGCTGTGCTTTCGTGGAACGAACCAGGTAGATATGTAATAAGTTATAAACAACAAGATTCTGATGTATGGAGTTCTGAGGTTGAAACTACTGTTAATTCTTATACTATTAATAATTTGATTCCTGCTACAGTATATGACTACAAAGTATATAAAATATGCGATTCTGTTAATATATCGGCATGGGAAATTAGGTCTTTTACTACATTGCCGTTGCCTTGTCTGCCTCCGGATAGTTTAATGGTAAATGATGTAGATTATACTTCAGTAGTACTTTCATGGACAAGTGAGTGGGATAACAACGAGTTATGGGAAGTATATTATGGTTATAGTATGGAAACAAATATATGGGATACTATGGTAGTAAACACTCCTATGGTAAATTTAAATAATTTATATTCGGGCACACTATATAACGTTCGCATACGTTCTTATTGTTCAGTAGACTCTAATTTTTATAGTCAGATTGGAGAATACATGTTTGTTACTAAGGTTTGTAAAGGTGTAGATAACGTTAATGTGGGTCATAGAACGGAGAACTCCGCTATTATAACATGGACTCCGGGTGAGGGGCAAACCGATTGGGAAGTAGTAGTGGAAATAGAAGGTGTGGACGAAGCTAATAGTAACAAAATAAGAGTTCATGGTACACCATCGTATTATGCCGATAATCTTATACATGATACATTGTATTATGTGTATGTAAGAAATATTTGCGATACAAATGTTTATAGTGCTTGGAGCGAAAAAGTGCAATTTCGCTCAGTATCCGAAACTATAGATGAAGTACATAATGTCAATAAACAAATGAAATTATATCCCAATCCTGCCGAAAATATGACAATGGTAGTGATTGATAATGTGGTTGGTTGTGTCGACTTTATAGTAACCAATGTAAATGGTAAAACGATGGTATCAGAACGCTTAATGTGTGATGGCGTTTTTGAAAAGTCTATAGATTTGGAACAATGGACAAATGGTGTCTATTTTGTAAAAGTATATAACGACGTATTTACAGCCACTCATAAGTTGATAGTAAGATAAAAATAATAGAATATATAGTTATGGATTTGTTTGTAGCAGAACATATTGAAAAGAATTTCTCCAATCATAGAGCCTTGGATGATGTTAGTGTGAATATATCGGATAATAGTATATTTGGACTTCTTGGACCTAATGGGGCCGGCAAGACAACCCTTATACGAATAATAAATCAAATAATAGCACCTGATAAAGGATTGTTGTTTTTTAATGGCGAACCTTTACAACAAAAACATGTGGCTCAGATAGGTTATTTGCCTGAAGAACGAGGATTGTATAAAAAGATGAAGGTTGGTGAGCAGGCTTTGTATTTGGCACAATTAAAAGGTTTAACGAAAAACGAAGCTAAGAAAAGATTAAACTTTTGGTTTGAGAAGTTTGATATTGGAGGTTGGTGGAATCGAAATGTGGAAGAGTTGAGTAAAGGTATGCAACAGAAAGTGCAGTTTATTGTAACTATACTTCATCAACCTAAACTATTGATATTTGATGAGCCCTTTAGTGGTTTCGATCCAATAAATGTAGATTTATTGAAAAATGAAATATTGGAGCTGAAAAAGAATGGTGCTACCATTGTATTTTCTACTCACAATATGTCATCGGTAGAAGAGTTATGTGATGATATATTATTGATAAATAATTCTAAAGAAATATTGTCAGGTAAAGTGAAGGAAATTCAAAAATCGTTCAAGAAAAATCTTTTCGAGGTGGTGTGTGTAGGTGATTCTGATTTTGTTTTTCCCTCCGATTTTGTGCGTACGTTGTATGTAGAGGATACCGATGGTGAGGCGACCATGAATATACAATTGCAGAACACTGCATCGTCGAACGATTTGTTGGTATTTTTGTTACAGCAAAATATACAAATAAAATCATTCAAAGAAATATTACCTACAATGAATGAGATATTTATAGAAAGTGTAAAACGTTGATGTTATAATAAAAGATGAAAACGATAGGTTTGTTTTGTGGTTCCAATGTCGGCAACAATCCGTTATTTGCAACAAAAGCGGCTGAACTTGGAAAATTAATAGCAATTAATGGTTATACCCTTGTATATGGAGGTAGTAGCTTGGGACTCATGGGTGTAGTGGCTGGCGAAGTGTTGAAAAATAATGGTAAAGTAGTGGGTATAATACCGGATTTCTTTTCAGATGATGTGGTAGAACATAGTTCTGAAATAACGTTATATAAGGTTCGAACAATGGCTGAACGTAAGGAAATGATGGTTTCGATGGCCGATGTATTTCTGGCTTTGCCGGGTGGTATAGGTACTTTGGATGAGATAACGGAAGTGATGAGTATGAATCAATTAGGGTTGATATCTAAGCCAATAGGTTTATTTAATTGCAATGGATTTTACGATTTTTTTCTTAAACAGATGGAGGCTATGTATAATGAAAATCTTATACACGAAGTTCATCGAAAAATGTTGCTACATTCTAATAATCCTAAACTTTTGTTAGATATGCTGTTAGTATAGATATTAGATGTTATTGAGAGGTATATAAAATTACTTCGCGATGTTGTATAAATTTCCTCACGATGTTGCACGAACAACATCGTGAGGAAAATCGAACAACGTCGTGATGCGTTTTTAAGATAGTAACGAGGGTTAATTTTCGAAATATAAAAAGGTGTCGATAGTTCCTATTTCGGAAAAAAGTTGTATCTTTGCACATCAAATTGTTATATATATAGTATGCGTAAAAACTATGCAAAGTATACATAATAAACAATAAAGACGATGAATAAACGAATAGAAGAAGCTATATTAGAAAGTATTGCCGTAAAGAAACAATTGTTGAACGATGAAAGTTTGATGGTGAAAATTCACTCAAGTGTGTCCATTATAGTAGAATCATTGAACAAAGGAGGTAAAATACATTTTGCCGGTAATGGGGGTAGTGCTGCCGATGCACAACATTTGGCTGCCGAACTTAGTGGTAGATTTTATTTCGATCGTCCGCCTTTGAATGCCGAAGCCTTACATTGCAATACTTCTTATTTAACAGCAGTAGCTAACGATTATGGTTACGACAATGTTTTTTCGCGTATGATACAATGTGCCGGAAAAGAAGGCGATGTGTTGGTTGGCATAAGCACTTCGGGTAATTCCAAAAACATAGTAAATGCTTATGAAGTGGCAAAGAAAATGGGAATAAAAATAATCTCCTTTACTGGCGCAACAGGTGGAATAATGAAAAATTATTCAGATATATTGCTTAATGTACCTTCGACTGACACGCCTCGCATACAGGAATGTCATATAATGGTAGGACATATTATATGCGAATTGGTCGAAAGTTCCATCTTTGCTGAAAACAGAATGTAGCATAGTCTTTTACGAGAAATGAAAATATGTGTGTAGTTGAATGATGAATAAAATAATACATCATAATAGGGGTGCGAAAAGTAAATATTTTGCAAAGTTGGATAAAATTACTTGCAATAATTATGCTAATTACCTTTTTTTGTGTATCTTTGCAAACACATACATATATATAAATGTTTTGTATAGTATTAAAATTCAAATAGTAATATAAAATGGCAAAGGAAAAGAAATTCATGACATGTGATGGTAATCAGGCTGCGGCTCATATTGCCTACATGTTTAGCGAAGTTGCTGCTATTTATCCTATCACTCCATCATCTACAATGGCAGAGTATGTTGACGAATGGGCAGCTTTTGGTAGAAAAAACATTTTCGGTGAAACCGTAAAGGTTGTAGAAATGCAATCCGAAGCAGGTGCTGCCGGTGCAGTACACGGTTCGTTGCAAGCCGGAGCTTTAACAACTACATTCACTGCATCGCAAGGTTTGTTGTTGATGATTCCTAATATGTACAAGATGGCAGGCGAATTGTTGCCGGGTGTATTCCACGTATCGGCTCGTGCTTTGGCTGCTCAAGCATTGTCTATCTTTGGCGACCACGCCGACGTTATGTCTGCTCGTCAAACAGGTTTTGCTATGCTTTCAACTGCTTCTGTACAAGAAGTTATGGATTTAGCTCCTGTTGCTCACTTGGCTGCTATCAAGGGTCGTGTGCCTTTCTTGCACTTCTTTGATGGTTTCCGTACTTCGCACGAAATACAAAAAATAGAAGCTGCCGATCAAGATGAATTGGCTAAGCTTATAGACCAAGACGCATTGAAAGCTTATCGCGACAATGCTCTTAACCCCGAACATCCTGTAACAAGAGGTACAGCTCAAAATAGCGACGTTTATTTCCAAACTCGCGAAGGTCAAAACAAATATTATGAAGCTATTCCCGACATAGTGGCTGATTATATGAAACAAATCAGTGCTTTGTGTGGTAGAGAATATGCTCCATTCGTTTATTATGGTGCCAAAGATGCCAAGAATATCATAGTAGCTATGGGTTCGGTAACAGAAACTATAAAAACTGTTGTTGACCATCTTAATGCTAAGGGCGAAAAGACCGGTGTGGTAACTGTTCACTTGTATCGTCCATTCTCAGTTAAATACTTAGGTGCTGTTATTCCTGAAACAGTAGAACGTATATGCGTTCTTGACAGAACTAAAGAACCCGGTGCTAATGGCGACCCATTGTACATGGACGTAGTTGAAGCTTTCGCTACTTGTAAAGATATCCCGGCTGACCGCAAACCTATGATTATAGGTGGTCGTTATGGTTTGTCGTCGAAAGATACTACTCCGGCTCACATCATTTCTGTTTTCAACAACTTGAAAGCCGAAAATCCAATGAACCAATTCACTATAGGTATAGTTGACGACGTTACTTTCAAATCGTTGCCTATCCTTCCTGAAATATCTATCCTTCCAAAAGGTACTTTCGAAGCTCGTTTCTATGGCTTGGGTGCCGATGGTACTGTGGGAGCCAACAAAAACTCTATCAAGATTATTGGCGACAACACTGATAAGTACAGCCAAGCTTACTTTGACTACGATAGTAAGAAATCGGGTGGTTACACTTGCTCGCACCTTCGTTTTGGCGACCAACCACTTCCAGCTCCTTACTTGGTAGGTACTCCCGACTTTGTGGCTGTTCACGTTCCTTCTTACTTGCGTAAATACGACTGTTTGCGTGGTTTGAAAGAAAACGGTACTTTCTTGTATAACTCGCCATGGAGTGTTGAAGAAACTAAGAAACGTTTACCAGACTTTGTTAAGAAATATTTGGCAGAAAAACATATCACTATGTACATCATCGATGCTACAAAGATAGCTGCCGAAATAGGTTTGGGCAACCGTACAAATACTATCCTTCAATCGGCATTCTTCAAAATATCTGAAGTTATACCTTACGAAGTAGCCGTAGAACAAATGAAGAAATTCATCGTTAAGTCTTACGGACGTAAAGGTGAAGACGTTGTAAATAAAAACTACGCTGCAGTTGACCGTGGTGGCGAAATAGTAAAAGTAGAAATTCCTGCTGAATGGGCTACTCTTCCTTGCACTACCGACTTCAAAGTAGAAGTAAAAGAAAATGACCCTGAATTCATAGCTAAAGTTATGCGTCCAATGGTTGCACAATGTGGTAACGACTTACCTGTAAGTGCATTCAAAGGATACGAAGATGGTACATTCCCTGCCGGTACTACTGCTTACGAAAAACGTGGTGTAGCTACATTAGTTCCTGAATGGAACTCTGCAAACTGTATACAATGTAACCAATGTTCGTTAGTATGTCCTCACGCTGCTATTCGTCCGGTGGTTATGACTGCCGAAGAAAAGCAAAATGCTCCTGCCGGCATGACTTCTATCGAAATCAAGGCTCCTAAGGAATTGGCCGGTATGCAATTCCGCATGCAAGTATCGGTACTTGACTGTACAGGTTGCGGCAACTGTGCCGACGTATGTCCTGCCAAGGAAAAAGCTTTGGTTATGAAACCATTGGAAAGCCAAATGGCTGAAGCTGAAAACTGGGATTACGCTCAAAGCAAAGTTACTTACAAAGACAACTTGATAGATAAGACTGCCAACGTTAAGAACAGCCAGTTTGCTCAACCATTGTTCGAGTTCTCCGGTGCTTGTGCCGGTTGTGGTGAAACTCCATATATTAAATGTATCACTCAATTGTTTGGCGAACAAATGATGGTAGCTAACGCTACAGGTTGTTCTTCTATTTATGGTGGTTCGGCTCCTGCTACTCCATATTGTAAGAACTATCGCAGCGGATTTGGTCCTGCTTGGGCTAACTCGTTGTTCGAAGATAATGCCGAGTTTGGTTTAGGTATGGTTACTGCTACTCGCAAAATGCGCGACCGTCTAGAACGCATAATGCGTGAAGCTATAGCTGAATGCAACTGCTGCTCGGCTGAACTTAAAGCTCTATTCCAACAATGGATAGACAACCGTGAAAATACTTTGGAAAGCAAACGTATTGGCGACCAAATTATTCCTTTGGCTGAAAAATGTGATTGCAACTACTGCAAACAAATAGTAGCTATGAAACATCACTTGGCTAAGAAATCTCAATGGATATTTGGTGGCGACGGTTGGGCTTACGATATTGGATTTGGTGGCTTAGACCACGTATTGGCTAGCGGCGAAAACGTAAACGTAGTAGTAGTGGATACCGAAGTTTACAGTAACACCGGTGGACAATCGTCCAAATCTACTCCTGCAGGTGCTGTAGCTAAATTTGCTACTTCGGGTAAGAAAATACGCAAGAAAGACCTTGGTATGATTGCTAAATCTTACGGATACGTATACGTAGCACAAGTAGCTATGGGTGCAAGCCAAGCTCAATACTTCAAAGTAATAAAAGAAGCTGAAGCTTACGACGGACCATCATTAATCATCTGCTACGCTCCATGTATCAACCACGGTATCAAAACCGGTATGGGACGTACTCAAAACGAAGAAAAGATGGCTGTTGACTGCGGTTACTGGCACTTGTGGCACTTCAATCCTGCCGAAGAAGAAGCAGGTCAAAACGGATTCCACTTGGATAGCAAAGAACCCGATTGGAGCAAGTTCCGCGAATTCATCATGGGCGAAGTTCGTTACAACTCCCTGATGAAGACCTTCCCAGAAGAAGCTGAACAATTGTTCGAAGCTACCGAACGTAACGCCAAACTTCGTTACGAAGGCTACAAGAAACTAAGCGAGATGTAAAATATCTCTAGCATAGATAACTAAAAAGCGTACTCACATCGTGGGTACGCTCTTTTTAAACAATTTTATAGTATAAACAAAACAAATGGATTGCAATTTTGGGTTATAGTTATTCATAACTAAATGTCTTGATAATTGGAGAATTTATTGGTTTTGGAATGTAGAAAATATGGACTTAATCAAACTATACAAATATTTGGATGCACAAGGAGGATTGGCTATGTTGCGTAATAGTAACATCCAATTTACTAATGCTACCAAATTGAATGATCCGTTTGATTGTCACCCTAGCTTGATTGATTTTTCACAAGTTCCTGCTGAAAGAACAAGAGTCTGGAGCAAAGAAGACATTATAAATTTAGAAGCAAATCGTTTTGAACGGAATAGAGACACCACATGGTTGTGTAGCCTTTCCAAGAACTATGATTCTTTGTTGATGTGGAGCTATTATAACTGCCACAAAGGTATCTGCATTGGTATTGATATGGAGAAAGCCGATAAATACCTTTCTCGTATATGGGGTTCAATCATTTTAGGGCATATAAAGTTTGAAGTCCAATACAAGGACATTATTGAGAAACCGGATTTCTTTAAAAGAGAACAAGACTTATGGAGTTATCAGTTATCTACCAAAGCAAAGGCATGGGAACATGAACAGGAAGTACGTTTGGTGATTGTTGATCCTTCAAGAATGACCCCATATTATGTACCCACTGAATTAGAAAAAAAGGAAATAATAGATTACAAGGAAATAAGGTTCATTCCTAAACTAGGAGGTGAATGTTATGATTCGGTTTATTTGGGTGTGAACATAGATGATGAGAAACGGACAGAAATTATAAAAGCAGCCAAGAACCTGAATCCAAACATTAAGATATACCAAATGAAAGCATATGCAAATGCTTTCAAGTTACAAAAAGAACAAATCATTTGAAAAGAATATGACCAATATAAAGAAACTCGAAGCCGAATTGTGGGAATCGGCCGATTTGCTCCGACAAGGAAGTAAGCTCACCAGCAGTCAATACTGTATGCCGGTGCTTGCCTTGCTATTCTTACGTTATGCTTTTAGCCGATTCAAACTGGTGGAAGCTGAAATCTTGCAAAGCCGTCCTTCCCGTGGTGGCAGAGTGATGCCGATCGAAGCAAGCGATTTTGCAGCCAAAAGTGCCTTGTTCCTTCCTCGTGAAGCACAATACGATTATTTGGTAAATCTTCCGGCAAATATCGCTGATGCAGGATTGAAAACCAAAAACGGAAAGGATATCAACTCATTAGGCGAAGCTGTCAATTATGCTATGCAGTTGGTAGAAGAACAGAGCGAACAGCTCACGGGTGTTCTTCCTAAAAGCTACACCATGTTTGCCGATGACTTGTTGGGCGACTTGCTTCGTATCTTCAACAATCAGACCATTGACGAGGTGGGTGGCGATGTGATTGGTCGTATCTATGAATATTTCCTTTCCAAGTTTGCCAAGGCAGTAGCCAGCGATGATGGTGTGTTCTTTACCCCGAAATCGTTGGTTAAGATGTTGGTAAACGTATTGGAACCCACATCGGGTATCATGCTCGACCCGGCTTGCGGTTCGGGTGGTATGTTTGTACAAACAGGTGATTTTGTGAATCAAGCCGGTCTTAATGCCAATACACAAATGACATTCTACGGTCAGGAAAAGGTAGAATACAACGCTCAGCTTTGTTTGATGAACATGGCTGTACATGGGTTGAACGGTAAGATTATTTCGGGAGACGAAGCCAATTCATTCTATCATGATGCATACAACTTGGAAGGCAAATGCGACTATGTAATGGCTAACCCTCCGTTCAATGTAGACAAAGTAAAATCCGAATCGGCATGGGCTGCAGGTCGTCTGCCTTTTGGATTGCCGGGCGTAAATGCCAAGAGCAAGGAGATTGGTAATGCCAATTATTTATGGGTTAGCTATTTCCATGCATATCTGAATGACCATGGCCGTGCCGGTTTTGTTATGGCAAGTTCGGCCACCGATAGTGCCAACAAAGACCGTGACATTCGCGAGCAGTTGGTACGCACTGGCGATGTAGATGTCATGGTAAGTGTAGGCAATAACTTCTTCTATACGCTTTCACTCCCTTGTTCGTTGTGGTTCTTCGATAAGGCAAAGCGTGCTGAAAATCGGGATAAAGTGCTCTTTATCGATGCACGAAATTACTATACGGTGGTGGACCGTACACTCAACGAATGGACGGAATGGCAGTTGCGCAACCTGCAAGCAATTGTTCACCTCTATCGTGGAGAATCAGAAAAATACCAGGCATTATTGTCAGACTATAGAACGGAACTTGGCGACATTACGGTGGAATCTGCCCAAGCAGCTCTCGACAAGCAGAAAGCCGAAGCCAAGGAAGCCATTGCTAATGCTGCCCGCAAGGACAAGAAACGCATCGAAGCAGAAATGAAAGCCATTCAAGATGCGTTGGAAGACAAGCTGGAAACTGCTCGCCAATACGAATGGCTCACCAAAAAGTTTGGTGAAGGAGAGTACAAGGATGTGCTTGGCCTTTGTAAGATTGCCACTATCCAGGAGATAGAAGAAAAGAACTATTCGCTTACTCCGGGAGCCTACGTTGGTGTGGCAGAAGCGGAAGACGATGGTGTAGATTTCCATGAGCGCATGACGGAAATACATGCCGAATTGAAGCGTTTGAACGATGAAGCCAATGTCTTGATGAGTGAGATTTTGAAAGGTTGGGAGGAACTGAAATGAGCAGTACTGATTTGCATACGCAATCACTGATACATGATTTACGTCAGATAATTGAGCAGGCACGTGGACATGTGGCTGCTACTGCCAATTATGCCCTTACTACAATTTATTGGCATATTGGTGAACGCATCAATCGCGAAGTGCTTGGCAATCAACGTGCCGAATACGGAAAACAAATTGTCGCACAGATAGCGCAACAATTGCAGGATGAATATGGAACAAAAGGGTTTGAGGAAAGAACTATTCGTAGAATGATGCAATTTGCTCAGACATTTCCCGATTTCCAAATTGTGTCACCATTGGTGTCAAAATTATCCTGGTCTCATTTTTTGGTGGTTATGACATTAAAAGATGAACTTCAGCGAGAATTCTATCTGACTATGGCGGCATCTGAACAGTGGAGCAAGAGAACATTACAGTCAAAGATAGACGGGATGCTATATGAGCGAACAGCAGTAAGCAGTAAACCGGATGAACTTATAAAAAAGGAATTGATACAATTGCGTAATGAAAATATCCTTTCACCCGATTTAGTCTTTAAAAGTCCATATTTTCTGGAATTTACAGGCCTTAAAGGAATGTATAGCGAAAAAAGTTTGGAAGATAGTTTAGTTGCCCATTTGGAGCAATTCATTATAGAATTGGGCAACGGGTTTAGTTTTGTGGCACGTCAGAAACGAATGATTATAGATGGTGAAGATTTTTATCTTGACTTGTTGTTTTACCATCGTCGTTTGCGCCGTTTGATAGCTATAGACCTGAAATTAGGCCGATTTAAAGCGCAGTACAAAGGACAGATGGAGTTGTATCTCCGTTGGCTTGAGGCTAACGAAATGGAAACGGGAGAAGAAACACCCCTCGGTCTTTTGTTATGTACTGAAGGTAGTGAAGAACAGATAGAATTGCTACAGCTTGACAAGTCGGGTATCAAAGTTGCTCAATACTTAACAGAGTTACCTTCTCGTGAAGTATTACAACGCCAGATTCAAAAATCTTTAGAAGCTGCAAAACTTCGTTATGATAATTATAATGAGGAGGATTAGGTATGAGTGAGTGGAAGAAAGTGAAGTTGGGGGAAGTGTGTTCAAAGATTGGAAGTGGTGCAACTCCTAAAGGTGGTGCAATGGTATATATTAATTATGGTACATCTCTAATTAGAAGTCAAAATGTATATAATTTATCTTTTGAATATGATGGTCTCTCATATATTACTGAAAATGCTGCAGAGAAGCTGAAAAGTGTGACAATCTTACCAAATGATATATTGCTGAATATTACAGGTGATTCTGTTGCAAGAACATGCATCGTACCTAATAATGTTTTACCTGCAAGAGTAAATCAGCATGTTGCAATTATTAGACCTAAGGATTCAATACTAAATAGCAAATTCCTTGTATATTATCTTGCGAGTCCGTCAATGCAAGCTCACATGCTAAATTTGGCAGTGGGTAAAGGTGCTTCAAGAAATGCTATAACAAAGGCTATGATTGAAAATTTTGAGGTACCATGTCCTTCTATACACACCCAACACCGCATTGCCACGATTCTTTCCCGTTACGACTCTTTGATAGAAAACTATCAGAAGCAAATAAAGCTATTGGAAGAATCTGCACAACGTCTCTATAAGGAATGGTTCATAGACCTCCGCTTCCCTGGACACGAAAACACTAAGATTGTGGATGGTGTACCTGAGGGGTGGGAGAAGAAAACTTTATCTGATATTGCAACCATAATTATGGGTCAAAGTCCGAAATCTGAGTTCTATAATTCTGTTAGGAATGGACTTCCTTTCCATCAAGGAGTAGGCAGTTACGGTTTCAGATTTGTCGTTGACAATGTATATAGTACTTCCTTTACAAGAATAGCTGAATCCAATAGTATATTATTTAGCGTAAGAGCACCAGTTGGAAGATTGAATATAACGAAGAACAAGATAGTAATAGGCAGAGGTTTAGCTGCGATAAATCACAAAAAAGGCCATCAAAGCTTCCTTTATTATCTCCTTAAAGAAAAGTTTTTTAAGGACAATATTATCGGGAATGGTGCTATATTCGCATCAATATCCAAGGATGAACTTTACAATCAGGTCTTTGTCATTCCTTCGGATGAGATGGTTATGAGATATGACACTATTGCGAATAAGATAGATAAAGATATTCAATATATTGATAGCCAAATCTACTTCCTAACAGAGGGCCGCGACCGCTTGCTTCCCAAGTTGATGAGTGGAGAAATAGAAGTATAA
>JAFWZP010000076.1 GCA_017522255.1 Bacteroidales bacterium
CCACACCGGGCGGCGGCAACGACGACGGTGGCTTCGCAGGATAAAGGAAAAGATAATTAGAAAAATGATTTAGTTATCAATAAATAAAGTATTAACAAATAAATAATAGTAAAAATGAAAAAGTTTTTAAAAAAGGTTGCATGCCTGACAGTGATGGCAGTAACAGTAATGAGTGCCGCTATGGCACAAGACGCACAACCTACAAGTGCTGACAACAAAAAGATAGAATTTTCTTTGCACCTTGGCGGTGCTGTGCCTTTGGGCGACTTTGGCGATTCAAGAACAGTCCGTGTAATAAAACAAGATGAAACAAATAGTAATGTAAAATCTGAAGATGATGATAAAAAATATGTTTACATTAGAAATATAACTGCATATTTTTTAAATTGGGATACTTGGGTAAAGTCGAATTTAGAATTTAGTTTAGTAATGGATATAAATCGAAAATTATTTGTTGCGTACAAAAATTATGGAGGTGTGACTTATATCCCTGTTTATGATTCGAAACGATATGACTTTAAATACGTATTTTACATGAGTGGTTATTTCTATTTTAATTAATGATTTTTGTTGAAGTCGATTAACTACAAAACAAAAAAGCGGAGCATTTAAAAGCTTCGCTTTTTTTATTTTAGCAAAGAGTGATATATAGAAGTTGCCTTTAGGCAACTTCTAAAAATTCCACGTTCAATGAACCATTATATGAAGATAAAAGAACTTTTGCGTGCTTTACGTTTTTTCTTGGAATCTTTCTATTTCTTTTTCAATCGCATAGCCCGCTATGCTCAATCAAAAGAAAGTAGAAATCTTCTCAAGAAAATTCCGTAAATCACATGCAAAGCAATTTTTAGAAGTTGCCTAAAGCTATAAGAAAAGTAAAATATATGGTTTAAGTTTTTGATATATTGGGCGTTGCGGAGATATTTGCGTAAAAGTGTTGTTTATGGCTGAAATTTGGCAAAAATGGAGATAAAAGTAGTGATAAAAGCGCCTAAAATAGCTGTTTGGGGGGCGTGTGGTAAATATTTTTTTGCGTTATAAGTATTGTGGTTATCAGTGCTTAGTAAAATAATAAGAATAAAATATAAAAAAAAGTTTGGTCAGTTCGGAAAAAAGTAGTACCTTTGCACCCGTATTCAACGAGAGAAGTTGAGTCGGTCCCTTAGCTCAGCTGGTTAGAGCACCTGACTCATAATCAGGGGGTCCTTGGTTCGAGCCCAAGAGGGACCACAAAAGTAAAGGTTGATAGAACGTCTATCAACCTTTTTTGTTTTATATACTCAATACGTCATTATTATATACTTGCAAGCCATTCCATGGTGTCCACTCCGTCGGCATAGTCGGTTAGTGTGGGCTTTTGTGCATTGCCAAATGCTATGGCGTTGGTTATATCTTTGGCCACCACACATTGAATGTTCTCGGTGTTGTTTTCTATAAAAGTCGTTACCTCGGTTATTTTATCGTAGTATTCGAAGTTTATTATGCTTACGGGCGAATACATCGAGGTGTCTTCTTTCAGCATCCAAAAGCCTCCATCTATAAAGGCTACATTGTTTAGCAGTAGCAGTGCTTTGTGGTAGTCGAGGTTGCTTTTGTATATATGGTGGTCGAATAGGTATTCGTATTTTTTTGCGGCGGCTATCAGGTTGTCGAAATTGTAGTTGCGAGGAACGTATATTTTGTTTACACTTCGGCACCCCAGCCCAAAGTGTAGGAATATGTCGTCGCATAGAGCTTCGAGCTCTTGAGCATTTTCGTTGCCCGATAGTATGCCTATACTGTTGCGGTTGTGGCGTATTATGTGTGGGTATTTGCCAAAGTAATAATCAAAGTAGCGGCTTGTGTTGTTGCTTCCGGTGGCTATCACGGCATCAAAGTCGCTTATTCTGCTTTCTGCAAAGTTTATCAACCTTTCAAATTCGTTGTCTATTGAGGCAAGCACTTTGGCTATGGCCGGTAGCAAAACGTTGTCATTCGACGATAGTTTGCACACTATTCTATGGCCGCTTATCAGCACACACAAAAAGTCGTGGAAGCCAACCAATGGTATGTTTCCGGCCATTATCACGGCTATAGTTTTGGTGGCAACAGGTTCTGTATTGTATTTTTTCGCCCATTCTCGAAGATTGCTCTCAGTAAGATTGTCGGCAAGGGCATTGATGGAATATTCCACGTTTTCTTTTATAAACCACGGGTTTTTTATCACACATTCGGCTGCTGCAGACTGTATTATATCCGATGTTTTGAGTGCTTTGCCCAATTCGGAAAAGGCTTTTATGCGTTTTTCGACTTCCATTTTTGTTCTTCTATTTTATTTTTATACAGTATTTTTTGACTTCGTTTATACTAAAAATCGATTTATTTCGTAATTACAAAGGTACAACTTTTTTACGGTATAGAACAAAAAAAACTTATATGTTTATGAAACGGATATTATTTGCAATTGTCTTCTCGCTCTCGTTTTGCGGTTTGGCTAAAGCCCAAAACAAAGAGATGATGTCTAATTTTCAGAACGAAATGAACGAGCTTTTCGAGTTGGTGTTCACTGCACCTACCGACAACGAACGCTACAATGCCAACGAGCAGTTGATGGTGCTTATGGAAGAGGCTTTGTTGCAACCAAAGTCGTTTGATTGGGAGTGGAAACTGCCAAAGACGGTGAGTGTGCTTACTTCGAAGGACGACAAGTTCAGAGTGTTTACATGGGCGGTGGTCAGAGACGATGGCGAGTTTGAATGCTTTGGATATATGCAGGTGCTAAACGAAAATGCCGATTTGTACGAAGTGTCGGCGTTGAAAGATATGAGCGACGAGATATTCAACCCCGACGAAACAGCTCTTACCGACAACAATTGGTTTGGCTGCATATACACCGACCTTATAACCACCAAGCACGATGGTAAGTATTTTTATACCCTTTTGGGCTGGAATGGAGGCAATGCCATAATGCAATATCGTGTGATAGAACCCGTATATTTCAAGAAAAACTCTACACGCCCTTCGTTTGGGCAAATGATATTCAGAAACGGAAAGGACGGTAATAGAAACCTTCGACGCATTATATTGCGCTACTCGAAAGATGTGAATGTAAACCTCCGCTACGACGACCAATTTGTTATAACCAAAGAAAGAATAAAGGTGAAACAAGACGGACGTATGGTAAACCAAGAACTTGAACGCGAAACACCCGAACGTATGATAGTGTTCGACAAGGTGGGACCACGTGTGCAAGGTATGGAAGGATTATATCAATACTATGTGCCAACAGGCGAAGAATGCGGATACCTTTTCGATAAAGGCCGTTGGGTGCTAAAACCAAATGTTCATTGCAAGTTGGAAAAGAACAAGAAACTTGACGTGATAATAGACAACAACGACCCCTCTACTTATCAGAAGAAAGATCCCGGATATATGCATAAGTAGGCAATGGTATAGCTACATAGGGAACTGAACCTTATTTGTAACCTATATCAACACCTATAATCAAGCATGAGTGTGGTTTGGAAAAAGCCATGCTCATGCTTGTTTTTTAGGGTTCGTATACTTCCCCTATGCCTTTAGGGCAACTATGCTGTTTGATAACCGACGTTTTGCTTCGATAATTGTGTGCTCAGTATCGGCAATTTTTCGGTCATATTTCCTTTTAATCATAAAGGATTGATTTTAAAATATTCTATTCTTATTATCTTGAGACTCCAATGTTCAGCGGAGATGCCTAAAAAGGTCTTTTCGATACATTGTAATTCTTAAAAATGTAGGTTTGTCTTAAAACTTTTTTACACTCCGCAATATGCTTATGCAATATATAATATGTGCAAATATCATGCCACTTGTAGCACGTTTCGCTTTATAGTAGGAAGGGTGGAGGAGTGCTATTGCGACATAATGTGTATTCTTTAATTATTTTTAACAGCCTATTTATATCATTATGCCGAGTTTTATCGTTCTTTGGATTGTTATTTTAAATTAGAAATCATAATAAAACTATAGATATGAACGAAACAATTGATATTCAAGAATTGAATGAGCGTATACAACGCGAAAGTGCATTTGTGGACATACTTAACAACGAACTTAGAAAAAACATCGTAGGTCAACGCCACATGTTGGACAGCTTAATGATAAGCCTTTTGGCTAATGGTCATATATTATTGGAAGGAGTGCCGGGTTTGGCCAAAACCCTTACCATCACCTCGTTGGCCAATGCCATACAAGCCAAGTTTAGCCGCATACAGTTCACTCCCGACCTTTTGCCTGCCGACCTTATCGGTACAATGATATACAGCCCCAAGTCCGAAACCTTTTCGGTGAAGAAAGGCCCCATCTTTTCGAACTTTATTTTAGCTGATGAAATAAATCGTGCTCCGGCAAAGGTGCAAAGTGCATTGCTCGAAGCTATGCAAGAACGCCAAGTTACCATAGGCGAAAACACTTATAAATTGGAAGAGCCTTTCCTTGTATTGGCTACCCAAAACCCCATAGAGCAAGAAGGAACATATCCGTTGCCCGAAGCTCAGGTGGACCGTTTTATGATGAAGGTAGTGATTTCGTATCCTAAAAAAGAAGAAGAAAAAACAATTCTACATCAAGCCATTACTCAGCAACGAACCACCCCTGCACCTATACTAAAACCTGAAGATATTATAAAAGCTCGCAACCTTGTACGCGAAGTGTATTTAGACGAAAAGATAGAAAACTATATTACCGATATAGTGTTTGCCACTCGTTATCCCGAAGAATATAATTTGGGTAAGCTCAAAAACCTTATAGGCTATGGAGCGTCGCCACGTGGTTCTATCAATTTGGCATTGGCAGCCAAGGCTCATGCTTTTATCAAACGTCGTGGATACGTTATCCCCGAAGATATAAGAGCTGTAAGTATGGACGTACTACGCCACAGAATAGGTCTTACCTATGAGGCTGAAGCCGAAAATATATCCACCGAAGAGATAATCAACGAAATACTAAACTCGGTAGAAGTGCCTTAATGAGTAGAGGTAATTGTCAGATAATTGCTTCAAAAAAAACAAATCACTCGGCAATACATAATCTGTTGTCGATTGTTTTAAGTCTGTTATGTAATATATAGAAACCATTTGAATAATGATAGACAGTGATTTATTAAAGAAGGTACGGAAGATAGAGATAAAGACCAAGGGATTGTCGAAACATCTGTTTTCGGGCGAGTATCATAGTGCGTTTAAGGGGCGAGGTATGGCATTCAGCGAGGTGAGGGAATATCAGTTTGGCGACGATATTCGAAACATCGATTGGAATGTAACGGCACGTCTCAACCACCCCTACGTAAAGGTGTTTGAAGAAGAACGCGAACTCACCGTAATGTTGTTGGTCGACGTAAGTGGCTCTAACAGCTTTGGAACACGGGTGCAGTTTAAAGAAGAGTTGCTTGCCGAGATAGCTGCCATATTGGCGTTTTCGGCCATACAAAACAACGATAAGGTGGGGGTGATATTCTTTAGCGATAAGATAGAAAAGTTTATATCTCCAAAGAAAGGGTCGACACATATTCTTAGAATTATTCGCGAACTTATCGATTTTAAACCCGACAATACTAAAACCAATATCACCGAAGCTCTTAGATATTTGACCAACGTAATTAAAAAGAAGTCTACGGCCTTTATACTATCCGACTTTTACGACACGGGATATGAAGATGCTTTGAAGATTGCATCAAAAAAGCACGATATTGTGTCTATACGTATAACCGACGACCGCGAAAAAGCATTGCCCGACTTGGGATTGGTAAAGATTTACGACCCAGAAACACAGCAAACCCTTTGGGTGGACACTTCGTCGACAGAGGTTAGAAACAATTTCGCTGATGCTTATCGCCAACACTCTAATTATGTAAATGAAGTGTTTAGAAAGTATGGAATAGACAATGTGGAGATTTCTACAGGTCAGGATTACGTAAAACAGCTGATGCGATTGTTTAAACAACGCGAACGAAAATTGTAAAAAACACAATTGATGATGAGAAGAACAATAATATATATAGCATTTGTATTATATGCTTTTGCAGCGAATGCACAAGTGGACGTTAGTGCCAAGTTGGATTCCAATATTATTACTATCGGCGACCAAGTGAATCTTACTATATCGGTGTCCGACTTGGGCAATGGAGTGCTCTACTTTCCTACATCTGACAACTTTGTGCAAAGTGGTGTAGAGCTTATACAGCAGCAATTCGACACCACCTTCGACCAATCGGGCAAGGCTGTGGCTCTTAATCAGATTTCAACCATCACATCGTTTGATGCCGGTGTGGATACCATAGCCGACCTGAAGGTACGTTGCCTTTTGCCCGACAATTCGCTTGTAGAGATGCCTTTGGATACAATATTCCTTACCGTGAATGATGTGGCAGTGGATACTACCAAGGCAATAAAAGATATTGCAGGTGTGTTATCGGTGCCTTATGCATTTAGCGATTTCTTGCCTTGGATATTACTTGTAATATTGGTGGTTGCTGTGGTAGCAATAGCTGTTTATGTATACAAACAGGTCAAAAACCGAAAACCGATATTACCTGTGGCTAAGCCTGTGGTTGTGCTTCCCGAAGAAAAAGCCTTGCACGATTTGGAAAGTTTGAGAATAGCCGGTATGTGGAAAAATGGTTTGGTGAAAGAATATCATACTTCGCTTACCGACATATTGCGTGCCTACATAGAATCCAAAATGGGTATAGCAGCCATAGAGATGACTACCGACCAAATATTGGACAGCTATAGCGACTTGCGTAATATGCCCAAAGATAGTGGCGAAAAGCTACGCCAAATACTAAGCACTGCCGACATGGTGAAGTTTGCCAAGTCGGAACCTTTGCCAAACGAACACGACCGCTCTATGAGTTATGCTGTGGCTTTTGTACAAGAAACAGCTACCGCCATCAACGAACAACGTAGGGCAGAGGAAGAAAGAAAAGAAAATAATAAACCTAAAACTAACAACGAATAGATTATGTTTTCATCAATAATATTTGCCAATCCGGGTTTTCTGTGGTGCTTGTTGGTGGTGCCTTTGATGGTAGCGTGGTATGTGCTACGCTATAGACATCAAAAGCCTGCATTGCAGTTTTCGAGCATATCATTGTTTCGTAATCCGCACAAAACATTTCGCCAACGTATATATCCCTTGTTGTTTGTGCTACGCATGGTGGCTGTAACGGCTATCATTATAGCGTTGGCACGTCCTCAGTCAAAACTGAGTCGACAAGAGATGAAGGTGGAAGGTATTGATATAGTTTTGGCTATGGACGTATCGGGTAGTATGCTTGCCGAAGATTTTAAGCCCAACCGCTTAGAGGCAGCCAAAAAGGTGGCTGAAAGTTTTATAAAGGGTCGCAAAACCGACCGCATAGGTTTGGTGGAATTTGCAGGTGAAGCCTTCACTCAAACACCATTAACTATAGACCACAATGTGTTGCTTTCGCAATTGGATAAAGTAAAAAGCGGTGTTATAGAAGATGGTACAGCATTGGGCGATGGTTTGGCTACTGCTATTAATCGTATAAAAGACAGCAAAGCTACCAGCAAGGTGATAATATTGCTTACCGATGGTGTAAACAACCAAGGCTCGGTAGACCCCAAGTCGGCAGCCGAAATAGCAACTTTATATGGCATACGTTTGTACACTATAGGATTGGGAACAAGGGGTATGGCTCCATATCCTTTTAGAACGCCTTTTGGTGGTATACAATATCAGAATGTGCCGGTAGAGATAGATGAAGAGCTATTGACCGAGATGGCTCATAGTACCAATGGTGGTGAATATTTTAGAGCTACCAATAAGAAATCGTTGGAAAACATCTTTGAAGAAATTGATAAGATGGAAAAAACAAAGATTGATGTAACGCAATACAACCAAACCAAGGACGAATACTTGCCGTTTTTGATAATAGCAGTGTTGTCGCTTGTGTTGGAAATAATATTAGGAGTACTTTATTTTAGAACAACACCGTGATAAAACCAAATAGATTATGATACATTTCGAACATCCATATTTACTATATTTGCTTGTGCTGATACCTATATTCATTGTTATTTACATAATAGTGAAACGCAATCAGAATAAGCGATTAGCAGCCTTTGCCGACAAGCAAATGTTTGAGCGTCTGACACCCGACGTGTCTCATTCAAAGGCAGTGTTTAAATATTCGTTGATATTGGCAGGCTTAACCTTTTTGATTATAGCATTGTCAAATCCACAGATAGGCTCCAAGATGGTAAAGGGCGAACGAGCCGGTGCTGATGTGGCGATAGCATTGGATATATCCAACAGTATGCTTGCCGAAGATATTCAGCCCAACCGTCTTGCACGTGCCAAAAAGACTATTTCCAATCTTATATCAAAGCTAAACAACGACCGTATTGCTATAATTATATTTGCAGGAAAGTCGTATACTCAACTGCCACTCACCAGCGATTATGGTGCAGCCAAATTATTTTTGGAATCGATAAATACCGATATGATAGAGGCTCAAGGTACTGCCATTGGCGATGCTATAGAAAAATCGATGCAAACATTTGGATATGGCAACGATGATATACCTTGGCAAAAGAATAAAAGCCGAACCATAATAGTAATATCAGATGGCGAAAACCACGAAGATGATGCTATAGCTATGGCCGAAAAAGCTCGTAGTGAAGGTGTGATAGTTAATACTATAGGTATGGGATTGCCAACAGGTGTACCTATACCGCAATATAGCAGAGGTGTAAATGTGGGTTATAAAAAGGATAGAGATGGTAATCCTATCACCACAAAATTGAACGAAGCTATGCTTGCTGATATTGCCAATGCAGGTGGAGGAGTGTATTTGCGTGCAGGTAATATTAATACTGATTTGGACGAGATTGTGAAAGAAATAGAGAAGTTGGATAAGCAAAACTTCGGTGAAACAATGTTTTCGGAATACGAAAGCAAATATCAGTATCCGT
The DNA here is from genome assembly GCA_017522255.1 of Bacteroidales bacterium. Classification (GTDB taxonomy): domain Bacteria; phylum Bacteroidota; class Bacteroidia; order Bacteroidales; family P3; genus HGM05376. The sequence goes on from JAFWZP010000076.1 coordinate 8,961, forward strand.
TGGCAGTGGCTGTAATATTATTGTTGGTGGAATTGTTTGTGTTCGAACGCCGAAACAAGATAATTAATACTACAACTATTTTTGGTAGCAAAGATAATACTAAGGATATAAAATAGTGAAGGTTATGAAAGTAAGAAGATTAGTATTAGGAGCAATGTTTGTAGGCTTTTTGTTTTCGATAGAAGGTGTATATGCACAAGACTATAGGAGCAATACTCGCAAGGGAAACAGGGCTTACGAAGATAAGAAATACGAAGATGCCGAAATATTGTATCGTAAGGCATTGATGGAAGATAGTACATTTTATAAAGCTCAATATAATATGGGTGATGCTTTGTATAAAGAAAAACGTTACAACGATGCAGTGAAGTATTATAGCAAAGCCATCGAAAATCCCAATGCCGATAAGGCTACAAAAGCCAAAGCATATTATAATATGGGAAACAGTTATTTGCAATCGGGATTGGAAAATAAGCAGAACCCAAATGCTATGGAGAGTTTTAAGAATGCTGTGTCGTCGTATCAAAATTCGTTGAAGTTGAATCCGAAAGATGCTGATGCAAAGTACAATTTGTCGTATGCAAAAAAGATGTTGCAGCAAATGCAACAACAACAGCAGCAAAACAAAGACGATAAACAACAACAGCAACAACAACAAAATCAGCAACAACAGCAACAGCAAAAAGAACAA